>NZ_JADMQH010000001.1:465353-487270 GCF_015559655.1 Bacteroides sp. 1001136B_160425_E2
TTGCCATTGACCTGAATAAAATAAATAATTATATTCTTCTTCAGTAAAAGGATCGTCAGGTGTTCCTGAACCACCACCAATCAGACATTTTTGAGTGTTTTTATCAATAAGATTACATTTATCTGTTAGATTTAACAAACTTAATCGACCTACCTTTTTCATTATGTTACATTTTTTTATTTAAGCTCATCCTACATAAAAATTATCCAGTGTTAAACGACTATATAAAATCCATATTCTGTTAATGCTCATCTATCCAATCAGCAATACGTTGAAAAACGTCAATAGCAAACTTCGATTTTGCCATTCGAGGATTATGAGAAGATATCTGTTCTATAAACATAGGAACAAGAGCTTTTACTTTCCGATATCCATGATTTACACTATCAATAGCCAATATCTCATAATCCTTTTTTCCATTCTCTTTGAATATTTGGGCTATTCCTCCCAAGTTTTTCTCACAATCTTGTACTCCATCCATTTTACCACACATTACTAAAACGGGACAAGATAAATCTGAAAAATATTTTTTAGGATCATATTTAACAAAAGCCATAAATCTAGGCCTTGTATATGTCCAAGATATAGTTTCACTAATTTCTTGTAAGGTACTTCTACCAAAAACTTCTTTCTTATTTTGCACTGAATTATAGTATGCTTTGACTGCTTGACTTATGCATATTCTTATGGAATCTGAAGAGTCATATCTATCCACAATTTCGAGATATTTCCTCATACTTAATAGCATATTTTCTTTAACAATGCTATCTATCCTTTCATTAAACATTAAAGGCATAGCCGTCTGATCATATGCAAATTCAACGCCTTTTATACCGCATGTTGATAGAAAGATAGCAAAATCTATAGTTTTATTTTTAGAGGCTTCTATTGCTACACTACAGCCTCCCTCACTATGTCCCAATAAGCCAATAGGGTTATGATTGAAACGTTTATCCTTACGTAGGTTGAGTATAGCATTATGCACATCATCTGCTTGATTATACATTGTTACAGTTTCTTGCCTGGGTAAAAGAGCTTTATCAGAATAGGATCTATTATCAAAGCGCAATGTAGCAACTCCATTTCTTCCCAGAACATCAGCCAATGTAGAGAATAAACCATCATAATCACGGTATATAGGAAAAGGGGGAGCAACCAATATCACAATTTTTGTAAATGAATTCATTTTTTGAGGAAGAATTAATGTTCCTTTCAAATTTAATTTCTCTGTCATATCAGAAAATGAAAATTCTTCCAAAACATAGCTCAATGAATTGAATTCAGAAGAACTATTTTGAGCATAAACACCCAAATAGCCCAATAAACTTAGAAGCAAGATAAGAATAAACCTTTCAGAGAATATATATATTTTTTTGCTCATGACAGATTTTATGATAAAGTTCAATGTATATAATCTTTTAACATCCAACCCTCTCTATAGGTATAAGTCGCATTCAGATAGCGTCCTTGAAATCTCCTTCCACTCAATGTTTCCAGATAACCAAAACTCCTAACAGGCAATAACTGAATAGCTGCTTTAAGTCGTTTTATAATTCTCTCATCTAACCAGCTCAATTTTTCCGGTTCGAGCACATAAATTGAAGATCTACCCGATAGGTCTGTAAAAAGCAATAAAGAGTATGACTTCTTGAAAAGTGTATAAGTAGACTCTATATTCTTATTGACAAAGACTTCCAGACAACTAATATCTGTCAGATTTTGTTCCCAGCACCCATCGTTAATAAATATTTTTTTCTTATCATGAGAGATCGTTCTTTCAGGTATACAAAAAGACTTCTGTGATACAATATGTCCTTTTTGTATTATCAATGTCGTTTTTTCTTTTGAAACCCATTCTCCAAACAATTCATAAGGACAATCCAAAATATCCAATGATCCTGTAAACCACGAAGCCAATATACCTTCCTCGTGATTACCACCATATTTTTCAACAAGCATTGAAAATAACTGATTTGCTTCTTTTTCGGTTATTCCAATAGGAAGAATCGATTTTAAAATTAACTGAGAGTGAAATAGCTCCCACACTGCGTGACAATTATCCATAGCAATATCACAATGTCCTATTTTGAAAGGAGACATCACTAATCTAGTCATATTTGTCTCGCTTACACCACATATATAATCATAAAATTCAATGGGAGATTTCACATTCTTCCTCTCCTGAAAATTCTCTATCATCTCTTTTACAGAAATAGTATCAGAACAAACAAATTCTCTATTCTGAGAATATATTCTCAAACAAAGTAAGAGAAAAATAAAAAACAAACTATTTATACGCATTTTATATATCAATAATAATAGTCCCTACCATCCTTCTCATAATATATTCCAAAATATTCATAACCCTCAAAGATTTCTTTTGGTTAAATGAATTCATTTTTTGAGAAAGAATTAATATTCAAATCATTTTTTTCACTTGTTCGACAATCACTAAACCATATAATTCACAACCTATTATCAAAAATTATATCGCTTCATACTATATGCTATTAGTGTTTTATTTATACAAATAAAAAGTAAATTCATCGATCGTAATCAATTACAAACTCATTGCTATCTATTTTGAAATATGGATCCCAAAATTCTTTAATTTGTCTGCTTCTATCAAATTTTGAAATATGTTTAAGTTCTAATTCGTGCATTCTTAATTCAAAGGGATTAAAAGTTATATCATAAAAAAAGTTCTGCACAGCAAGTAACTCTATAATAGCCAAGTTTTTATCTCCTTTAAAAGCATTAACTATTGCTTTACTAGATAAAAGAGAAGGTTTATTAGTCTCTTTGAATTCTTTTTCAAATAAAGTAATTGATTTCCCAAACATCTCATCCGAAAGAGCTTTCTCATTCAATTTAGCTAGTAGCACCCCTTTCACAAAATACAAATTAGCATCTTCTGGATAATGTTTTATTGCTAGTTCTAGAACATTTATAGCTTCTTTTATATCACCCAACATTGTTGTAAATTGAGCCGTATTTATATAAGCTAATTTATACGTTGAATCAATAGCTATCGATTCTTTCAATAAATGAATTACTTTCCCTATATCTTTTTTTCTTTGAGATTTCATCCAAAATGCCATAGCTTCATTATTCTTTACTACAGCCATCATTATCTGCCCATTACATATAGTTTCGTGAAGAAAGAGCATTAAAAAGATTATAATAATTATTCGTTTCATAAATATCTTATCTATAATTATCGTATATTATTTGTTCTCCATTTATACTTGAATATCCCGAGTAGGAATCACCCTGTGAACCACTTGTCTTGACTATCACTTGTACATGTCCATGGTATTTTGTTAAATCAACAGTTATACTACCTAATGGAGTTTTTCCATATGTCCCATAATAAGAATCAAACACTTCCATATTAAAGACCTCCCTCTCTTCGCCATCTACACGTACTACAACTTGTGCTAGCATATTATATTGCATAGTAGGATTAGTAATATTAGCAGCTATAGTTAAATACCCATTCTCAATTCGAGTATAAACATCTTCTCCATATGTTGCTCTTATTCCAACACCTTCTACTAGATCATACCGCCAATGTATTTCATCATAATGCTTATAAATAGTTTTATTGTATGTACACTCTAATTCAGGTAACACAAATCCCATACCTGCTACATATCCTCCACTCCATGTACCATAATTAAGCATATAATCAAATTCATCCATTGTAAAAGGATCATCTATTGTTCCCGCCCCTGCACCTATAATTTCCTTCTGCGATTCTTTATCTATAATATTTACCACATTTTTTAATTCAAGAAAATTCAATCGACCTACTTTTTTCATTATATTACATTTTTATTTAAATCTAACAACATAAGTCCTAGTACTGCAAATTGATTATTGATAATATCAATATCAAATGAATAGTCTAGCATCTTCTGATCAACATAATTTGTAATATCTTCTAAAGAATAATCTAAAAAATATATGCCATATACAAAGTACCACCACAAAATATTATTCCACTCTTCTATATTAGAAGTATCAATTCCTATAGACAATAATAGTGATTCCAAACGACACTTATAATCAATGTAATCACCATCTGAAATTAATTTCAAAATATATCTCAACAATATAATATCGGATAATTGGTATTGTTGTTGTTCTATCGCGCTGATAGAAAGACGAAGCATATCCTTTTGTAACTGTTTCACATTCTCTGTCTCAATATTCTCTTTAGAAAGCCTGTAATAGACTAAAAACATAGAATTTAAAAATGAAAGTTTTGGCACAAAATTTTTCCTTTGTACCACCTCCCACATAAAGAAGATGCCAACATCTATCATTTCAATAATCCTCTTCTGTCTCTGTTCCGCATTACAAAGAGATAAACGTGAAAGTAAATATACTCCAGAAGAAAAGACAGGGGTTGGAGATGTCGATTCTTTTGTTATTATGGCTTCTGCATTATCTAACAACTGTTTATCCAAATCACGCAAAACATGATCCGGATTTCCTTCTATATAATGGCTCTGCAATAAATAACACAATCCACAACCAATCCCAGCACTCCCATCAATCAAACTCGGTGAAATATTTGGCTTAATTCGGGCATATATTTCATCTATCAATTGATCGGCTATATTTTCATAAACACTGCTTCCTGAATATTTTGCATACGCATACAAAAAGACTGAAAGCCCCATTTTACCTTTGAACAACCCTATCTCTGTTGTATTATCCAAATTTGCAACAACCGTATTGGCTATCTTCCGCATCAACTTATCCATTTTTTTTCTTTTTTATAGCTTCTCTAAATAATGATATCAACTCTGGAATATGATAATCGAAACTAAACTGTTTTCTTTCTTTCAAAACATTTTCTTGCAAAATATTCATTCTTTCTTTATCCCTCAACTTTTTTGATAAATCATAAAAGTCACTGAAGAACACGCCTATATCCAGTCGTCGCAAACACTCTTCCACCGCCACTATATTTCCCGAATTATCTCTTTGTATAATAGGTAGGCCAGCAGAAGCATAAGTACTGACTCTTGCTGGTATATTCAAGTCATCCCAAGTGGCTTTTAATAAATTGCCTTTATTATCACTACGCAAGCAATGTAACCAACCAGCATCATATTTAGAAAATTCTTCCGTCCAACGAACAGGAGGACAATGAGGATGAATATGAAAATAATGAGGGTACTTTCTACAATAATGAGCCAGTTGTTTTGCTTTGGCAGCATGATAGTTTTCGGTATACAGATGTATATGAATATTATTCTTTACCAATATATCCAACTCCCGATCCGAAATTCCAAACATTCTACCAGCAACAACTGTATGTATTTCTCCATCTTTAGAAGATAGTTTAGAAGAAAAATTCTCTTTAAAATAATCTAGCTTCGGTAAATCTCCATCCATAATGAGAAATAGTCCATCGGAAGGAATGAATTGTTCAAACCATCTCTTAACAACCTCATTCAAAAAGATTCTTGCAGTAGAATGCACAAACAAATATATCAGCTTATCCCAGTTACCTGCACGCAAAGAGACTGACAATCCCTCTTTGAAGTGCCAAACAAAAGGTATATCAGGAAAAGCTTTTAAAACACTGCATGACCATGCAATTGCCTCCCAATTTAATAGAGCATAAATTACATCCGGTTGTACTCTTTTTATTTCTTCTTGCCAATTACTATTGGAAAGATCTTCTACATGACCAAACGGAAGAGGACCTATTGTAGAAATACAACATCTAGGTTCTGGTATCCACAGTCCATACAATTTATGTCCGGCTTGTTCCAAAGCTAAAATGCGTTCAGGGTTATAAGCTAATTCACCAACTATCAATATTTTCAAAGATTCTTGTTCTTCTACAATAGGGGTAATATTCTTAAAATCAGAATACAATTCATACTCATCCCAGAACTTTTCTTTTGCAATTCTTATTCGTATAGGATGTTGTATTTTATAAAAGTTTCTTACTCTATTCAATCCTCCACCATGTTTCTCACTTATTATCGAATGGCGTTGATAAGGATGAGAAGTCCAAAAACAAGTAATATCAGAAGCTCTTGTAAAAGAACCATAAACTGTTAGTTTCCTCCAATACATAGCAAACAAATCATCACTTATCCATTCCGACCGTTCTACCCACCGTTCGTTAACCTTTTTATGGGCTGTCTGTACCAATTGCATTTCAAAACCTTTACGAATACCTTTACTTTCAGTATCGTTTGCTTTAAATAAAGAATCACCAGCATCATAACGTACCCCTGTATATACAAGCGCTACATCTTTATCTTGTTCAAAAAACTTCTTTATTGTCTCTAAATGATTCTCAAAATAATAATCATCGGAAGGTAAATAAGCAATCAGATTATATCTCGCAGCTTCAATACCTTGATTCAAGGCGTGACCTAATCCTTGATTACTCTCATTTTTTATATAAACGATTCTTTCATCGTCCAAAAAATCAGAGATAAACATCTCCGTCTCATCTGTACAACCATCATTGATAATAATCAGTTCCCAATTGGGATAAGTCTGTTTACACAAACTAAGAATAGCCCGTCTTATAAAAGAAGAATGATTGTAAGTAGGCATTATTACAGAAAAGAATGTATTCATAATATTAATGTGTGTGTTTTTATATCTGCAAAAGTCGTAATAAGTTTCTGGGAATAGGGAAAATACCCATTCAAAAAAGGAAAATATCTGTTCATTTTAATAAAAATAGAAGAGAGAAACAACAAGTAAATAAAAAAGATCATCTTATGAATAGGATTTTTCCTTTATTGGATAATAATTTTCCCTCTTCTATTTTAAAATAATCTTTCTTTGCAACAGTTATACACAAAGCTATATTATATGGAAACACAAGAAACAGAAAAAGAAAACAAAGAAGTCATACAACGCAGCGAAGAAGTACAAACCATCATAGACAGAATGCCCACCAAGGGGGCAACTTATGCCATTATATTAACATCTTTGCTAATTACAATCATTTTTATATTAGGATTTATCATCAAATATCCAGATACTGTAGATGGACAAATATCCATTACTGCCCAATTGGCTCCTATCAGGCTGATAGCTAATACTTCCGGTAGACTGCATCTGTTACACGAAAATAAAACGACTGTAAATGAAGGAGAAGTTATAGCCTATATAGATAATGAAGCAAATTATCAAGATATTCTAATTGTGGACTCTCTTCTAAATATATATAATGAAAAGAAGCTTGAAGATTTTCCTATTTTCTCCGGAATCATATTGGGAGAAGTCAGCTCTTCATTCAACTCTTTTATAATCACTCATACTCAATATTACCGGGCATTACACTCCGATATTTACAAAATTATGTGTAATAGCCTTCAGGAACAAAATATGATTAATACTGATATTATAAGAAATTTAGATAAAGAACTGTTTCTAAAAGCTGAAAAATTAAAAATTGAAGCTGATTTATTAAGCAAAGACAGCGCACTATATGAAGTAAAGGCCATCAGTGAACAAGAGTACAACCGCCAACAAAGTAGTTTTTACGATATGCAAAACGCATACAAGGAGCTGCATAACAGCAAACTATCACATATAGCCCAAATTAAAAGAAATGAACAACAAATACAACAATATATATTAGAGGAACAGGAGAAGCTGGAGAAATTGAAAGAAGATTTATCGGCTAGCAAATCCCAACTAGAGAACATGATATATACGTGGAAGAAACGATATTTACAGGTAAGCCCCATAGACGGACAAATGGAATATTTAGGATTTTGGAGAGAAAATTATTTTGTACAAAACAACCAAGAGTTATTCTCCATTCTCCCTTATCAAAATGAGATTGTAGGAGAAGTTATAATGCCTTCATATGGCATTGGAAAAGTAAAGGTGGGACAGACAGCCAATGTAAAAGTCAACAATTATCCTTACATGGAATACGGACTTATCAAAGGACAAGTTAGTTCCATATCCCGCCTAGCCAATAAGATCAAACAAAGCTCTAACGGAGCTATGGATGAAGAAAACGTCTATCGTGTACTTATATCTTTTCCAGAAGGTCTAAAAACGAATTTTGGTAGAACCTTAGATCTTGACTTCGAGTCACAAGGAACAGTAGAAATAATTACAAAACCCAAACGACTCATAGAAAGACTCTTCGACAATTTAAAAGCAAAATCTGAACAATAAATTTAAAACGATAATACGATGATACTACACAGATTTCCTGTTGACTATCAAATGGATTCACAAGACTGTGGCCCGGCTTGTCTGAAAATTATAGCTAAATATTTCGGACGATTCTATTCGCTGCAATATCTTAGAGACCAATGTGGAATAACCAAACAAGGAGTTTCATTAGCAGATTTAAGTATTGGAGCAGAAAGTATTGGATTACGTACATTGGCTATTAAATGTACATTAGAAGATGTCGTCAACCAGATACCTTTTCCAGCTATTCTCTTTTGGAAGGAATCACACTTTATTGTAATATATCATGCAGACAAAAAATATATATGGGTATCTGATCCTGCTAAAGGACGCATAAAATATACTCATGAAGAATTCAAAGCTGGATGGTATAAAAAAGAAGAAACGCTCGGTGTATTATTAGCCATAGAGCCTACTGTTGATTTCAAAAGAAGTAAAGTTGAGAAAGAAATAGAGAAGAACAGTTTTATTAGCATTTTACGTTATTTCATCCCTTATAAAAACAGTTTTGCTACTATATTTTTTATTATGTTGGTAGTCACTTTATTACAAGGAATACTACCATTTATTTCCAAAGCTGTTATTGATGTTGGTATAAAGTCATCAGATGTAAACTTTATACACATGGTTTTAATTGGAAATATCAGTATACTCTTAAGTATAACAATATTTAATGTCATTCGTGACTGGGTGCTGATGCATATCACCTCACGAGTTAATATTGCTTTAATATCTGATTATCTGATAAAACTCATGAAACTACCAGTTACTTTTTTCGAAAATAAACTACTAGGAGATATCTTACAAAGAGCGAGAGATCATGAACGCATTCGCAATTTCATCATGAATAATTCATTATCGTTAATATTTTCAACCCTTACATTTATCATATTTAGTATCATACTATTAGTGTATAATTCAATTATATTCTATATATTTCTAACTGGATCTATTTTATATGTAGCTTGGGTATTACTATTTCTCCGGATCAGAAAAAGACTAGATTGGGAATACTTTGAATTGGTATCACAAGATCAAAGCTATTGGGTAGAAACAGTATCCGCTATACAGGATATCAAAATTTATAATTATGAGAAATACCGAAGATGGAAATGGGAAGAAATACAAGCTAGATTATACCGAGTGAACAAAAGGGTATTAAACATCACAAATGCCCAAAAATTAGGAGCACAATTCATCGGAAATATAAAGAATATGGCGATTGTGTTCTTTTGTGCAGGTGCAGTAATCAAAGGAGATATCACATTTGGAGTCATGATATCCACCCAGTTCATTATAGGTATGCTAAATGGCCCACTGACTCAATTCATTAGTTTCATTGTTTCCGCACAATATGCTAAAATAAGCTTTATGCGTATGAACGAAATCAAGCAACTTAAAGATGAAGAAGAATTACTTTCGGTAGGAAGCACTTCTATCCTCCCCGAAAATAGAAATATCACGCTTTCTAATATCGTCTTCCAATATAATACCAATGCACCAATAGTACTAAAGAATATATCTCTGACTATTCCTCAAAATAAAGTAACAGCTATTGTAGGAGGAAGCGGTAGTGGCAAATCAACTTTACTCAAATTATTAGTCAGACTCTACAAACCAACTTATGGAGAAATAAAAATGGGTAATATGAACATATCAAGTATCAATTTGCGTACTTGGCGTAATATGTGTGGAGTAGTCATGCAAGATGGCAAATTATTCAACGATACCATTTTATCTAACATTGTGCTGGACGACGAACATATTGACTACGAGCGCTTACATAAAGTATGTAGAATGGCACAAATAGCTAAAGAAATCAATGGCATGCCCAAAGGATATGAAACAGTCATCGGAGAAAGAGGCCGAGGAATAAGTGGCGGACAAAAACAACGGTTATTAATAGCTCGTGCACTATACCGAGAACCGGATTTTCTATTTCTAGACGAAGCTACTAACTCATTAGATGTTATTAATGAAAAAAAGATTGTAGAAGCTCTGAACGCGGCTTTTAAAAACAGAACAGTCATTGTAGTAGCACACAGATTGAGTACCATACGAAATGCTGACCAAATCATAGTATTACATCAAGGAAAAATAGCAGAAATAGGTAATCATGAGAATCTGATGGCTAGAAAAGGCGAATATTACAAACTGGTTTCCTCTCAATCATAATAATATTAACTATTTTATTTTGAACGAATTGATATGAGCTATAAATGGAAAACAATATGGATACTATTTGTTCCTATATTCTTATACGGGCAAACTCACCAAATATCATTGGAACAAGTTATGAATGAATGGTGTCTGTCCTCACCTTCTGCACAAAAAATTAGATTATCTTATGAAAATACAATACTTGAATATGAAAATTACAAGAAAGATTTTCTGCCTTCTGTCGCTTTCTCATTAAATCCTGTAAATTTTAACAGATCACTGAAATTGATGCAAAATTCTACAGATGGAAACTATTCATATATAGAAGATTACTCCAATAATAGTAGTACACAGATAGCTATTAGACAGAAAATAGGTATCACAGGAGGAGAATTGAACATCAGTTCACGATTAAACTATTTGCACGAGTTCTCAAATCACAGAGATCGTTTTGGCAGTAATCCTCTTAATATCTATTATTCACAACCTTTTATCGGAGGTTTGTACAATTACAAAAAGCAACGGAGCATACAATATGCACAATATAACAATTCTATGAAACAATATTGTTCGGAAATAGCAGACATACAGATACAAGCAGTAAATTTATTCATGAGTTTGTTTGCAAGTAAACTCGCAGCCGATTTATCACACAAAAATCTCCTGATTTCAGATTCTCTTCTTATTGTCAGCAAAGCTTTACTTGATAATGGACATTTCACTGAATATGAATATCACCAAGTGGAATTACAACAGCTTAATAATCAATATGCATTCGAGAATTCAACAAAAAATTATCGTAAAGCATTAAGAGAACTTGCTATATTCCTCAATAAAATGGAATGGACTAACAATAAAATAGAAGTTATGGAACCACCCTTCAACCTGCCTCTGCAAATAGACGAGAAACAGGCATCCTTCTATGCTCGTCAGAATAACCCGTTTGTTTTATCCCAAGAGAAGAAAAGATTAAAAGCAGAACAAACTTTATTCACTGCAAAAATGGATAATCGTTTTAATGGAAATATAAACATTACTTACGGATTGAATCAATATGCTGATCGTTTTATTGATGCCTACAGAAAACCTGATTATACACAAGGAATTGTAATTGGGGTTCAGATTCCGATCTTTCAGTGGGGAATCAACCGGAATAAATTACGAATTGCAAAAAACAACTATCAAAGTAGTATCATAGAGATAGACCAAGCAGAAGCCGATTTTGAGAATAATGTCAGAAATATAGTAGAAAATTATAATCATAATATAAACCTATGGTTTGTAGCTACAAAAAGCTACAAACTCTCGCAAGAACAATACCTCCTTTTAAGTCACAAATTCCGTTCCGGAAAAGTTTCTGTCTATGAGTTGGCTTCTGCACAACAAGAACAATATAGTGCGATGCAAAAATATTATAATGCAATACAAAATGTATGGGACAGTTTCTGCACTTTAAGAAAAGCAACATTGTATGACTTTACTAAACAAATTGAATTAAAAGATTTACTCTCCAATGTTAATGATTAAATATTTATATACAATATCTAAAACATAAAGTTATGAGACTTTCATCTGTTAATTACTCAACCCCTTACCTAGGGAAATATTTTTGTGAGATAGATAATTATAACTTAGCATTTGTAGCTATCTCAAAAAACGCGATCACTTATTTACAAAGTTTAGCCATTTATGGCAAGACCGGTTATATCATGCGTGATGAAGATAGGACACATAAATGGATTGGAGGATGTCCACAAAGCGGCTTTTTGTCTCCTTATGAAAGTTACATAGAAGGACGAGGCAAAGAAGTTATCAAGTTTGCAGTTTGGAGAGACCCGGTAGAACGCTTGGTATCATGTTACAAATATTTTTGTCTAGAAAAACACTATCGACATTATTTCCATTTCTTAGACTTATATAGAGAACCCACTTTTGATCATTTCATGATGTTCGTCAGATTTGAATTGGACAAAAAATATATTATTCTTCAAGACGAACATATACGCAGACAATCTGATTTTTACTCCCCAGACGATGTTGACTTTATTGTACCAATAAAAAAACTGGATACATTTCTACAGAAATACAATGTTCCTATACAATATGGACTCAAAAACTCAACACATGTTGACTTTAAGCTAGATAACGAAGAATATATTAATGAGATCCGTGAACTATATAGGGCTGATTATGAGATACTAAATTCAACAAAATACATATAAAATCTTGTACCACATTAACTGCCACGAATAATATCCTAAGTAGTTAATGTGGTATTAATAAAATTTCGTTTGGTTTATCCATTTCGCAACATATTGAAATACCTCTAACTCATATTTAGGATTCGGTTCACTAGGTTTATGATGTGATAATCGCTTTATAAAGAACGGAACCTTACGCTTTACTTTAAAAAAGTCATGATCCACACTATCAACTGCCATTATTTCACAATTTTCCTTTTGATACTTTTTAATTTTGGTTTATGACTTACGGTTGTGAGCATAATTTTGATGCGTAATCCTCCTACCATAAAGTTGAAAAAACTTTTATTCATTTCCGCCCCCGTTACGAATCTATTCTTAGGAGATAGAGTTCCCCTAAACCACATCCCCTGAATTTACAACTGTTCCCCAAAGCTTCAAATAAAAACAATTATGACACCATACCATTGGTACGATGTCATAATCTTAATAGAACCATGCCAAGAGACCAAAGTCATAATGACATGATGAATTTACACTAACCTAATTTATTTATTTTTCTTCCAAAGCTTGCTCATATCTTCCAATGTCTTGCCTTTCGTTTCAGGTACCCAACGCCAAACAAAGATAGCAGCAGCCACGCAGATAATACCATATAAACTATATGCAAACATCGGGCTGAAGTCGTACAGTGCAGGGAAAGTAGAAGATACAATGTAATTGAATATCCATTGGAATGCCACAGCGATTGCCACCGCTTTACCACGGATGGTGTTCGGGAATATTTCCGAGATCAACACCCAGCAAATCGGCCCCCAAGACATCATAAAGAATGCTGCATACACAATTACTGAAAGTACCGGAAGAATACCCTTTATTGCCATGCTATCACACATTGCTACCGCAAATGCACCTACAGCCATACCAATAGAACCGATTATCAATAGTGGCTTACGTCCGAAGCGGTCTACAGTGAAGATTGCAACTAATGTAAAGACAATGTTTACAATACCCATAATAACTGTTTGCATCATGCCACCTCCTTCTGCACCTGCATTTTCGAAAATACGAGGAGCATAATAAAGTACCGCATTAATACCGATAGCCTGTTGGAATACAGAAAGCAAAATACCGATCACAATTACTGCCACTCCATAAGTAAAGATTTTCTCTGTCTTTTCATGAGCAGTAGCTTTAATATCATTAAGAATTTCCTGCGCTTTTGTCTTACCATTGATCTTTTCAAGGATCGAATAAGCCTTTTCATCCTGCTGTATCAATACAAGATAACGAGGAGTCTTCGGAACAAAGAACAACAACAGGCCAAAGAAAGCGGCAGGGAAAGCTTCCGAACCGAACATGTAACGCCATCCTTCATAAACAGTCCACATATCAGATTCAGCACTAACAGACAGTATACCGGCCGCATCTTTCAGAATAATAGGATTTTGATGTCCGCCCATAATCAAGAAATTCACAAAGTATACTACCAACATACCGAAGATGATAGCAAACTGGTTACATGATACAAGCGTTCCACGAATATTGGAAGGGGCTATTTCAGCAATATACATCGGACAGACTGCAGAAGCCAGTCCAACACCGATACCGCCCAAAACACGATACAAATTAAAAGCAATCAGCAAATCCATATTCGGCTTTCCATATTCGAAAAATAGGACTTCAGGATAATAGGAACCTAATGCTGAAAGGAAAAAGAGTACGGCAGCAAGCCTTAGAGAATTACGACGTCCCAAACGGGAAGCAAATATACCGGAGATCGCACCACCCAGTACACAGCCAATCAATGCACTGGAAGAAGTGATTCCATGCATTACTTTATTGTATTGAAAATCAGAGGCCGAAAGGAAAAAAGCCTCCAAACCTTTCTCTGCACCGGAAATAACTGCTGTATCGTATCCGAAAAGCAGTCCTCCCAGAATGGCGACAGAGGTTATCGAATATAGGTAGAGTTTACTACCTTCGTTCGTTGTATTAATCATGGTTATAAGTAGATAAAGTAGTGTTGTAGTAGTTGGATATATATCACCACAGACTTCACGGATTGACATAGATAAAATTCAAAATAAAAGAGAAGAAAATCAATCTGTGAGAATCCGTGTAATCTGTGGTGGATTTAATTAGCAATACATATTCAGAATTGCTTCATAAAGCTCTTGTTTACCGCTAGTCTGCTTCGGTTCACCGTTTGCTTTAGCATAAGCAACTACATCTTCCAAAGTCAACTTGCCATCTTCAAACTCCTTACCTTTACCGCCATCAAATGAAGCGTAACGGTCGGCCAGCATTTTCTTATACGGAGATTCGTTCAGCAGAGCAGCTGCACTTTCCAATGCACGAGCCATAGCATCCATACCTGCGATGTGAGCGATGAAGATATCTTCCAGGTCAGTAGAGTTACGACGAGTCTTAGCGTCGAAGTTTGTTCCACCGTTACCCAAGCCACCGTTGCGGATAATTTGCATCATAGCTTGTGTCAGTTCGTAGTTATCAATCGGGAATTGGTCTGTATCCCAACCATTCTGATAATCACCACGGTTAGCGTCGATAGAACCCAACATGCCGTTGTCTACTGCTACTGCCAATTCGTGTTCGAAAGTGTGACCAGCCAAAGTTGCGTGGTTTACTTCAATGTTCACTTTGAAATCTTTATCCAATCCATGAGCTTTCAAGAAGCCTATTACAGTTTCTGTATCGACATCATACTGGTGTTTAGTCGGTTCCATTGGTTTCGGTTCGATCAGGAAAGTGCCTTTGAAACCACGGGCACGAGCATAATCACGAGCGATGGTCAGCATTTTTGCCAAGTGTTCTTTTTCACGTTTCTGATCTGTATTCAGAAGAGACATATAACCTTCACGTCCACCCCAGAATACATAGTTTTGACCACCTAATTCGATAGTTGCGTCGATTGCATTCTTGATCTGAACAGCAGCGCGAGCTACTACATCAAAATCAGGGTTAGTAGCTGCACCGTTCATGTAACGTGCATGACCAAATACGTTGGCAGTACCCCACAACAGCTTAATGCCAGTTTCAGCTTGTTTCTGTTTTGCATAAGCTACGATTGCTTTCAGGTTAGCTTCGTATTCTTCGATGCTTGCACCTTCAGAAACCAAGTCCACATCGTGGAAACAGTAGTATTCGATACCCATTTTCTGCATGAATTCAAAACCTGCGTCCATTTTATCTTTTGCAGCTTGTATAGCGTCAGCATTACTATTCCAAGGGAATTGTTTTGTTCCGCCACCAAATTGGTCACCGCCTTCAGCACACAAAGTATGCCACCATGCCATAGCAAATCTCAACCAATCTTTCATTTTCTTACCGTTGATAACCTTTTCAGCATCGTAGTAACGGAATGCCATCGGATTCTTACTATCTTTACCTTCGAACTTAATCTTTTCAATTCCCGGGAAAAATTCTTTTGTTGCCATAATTCTTTTATTTTTTAAATGGTTATTATTTAAATTGTTAATTATTTATCTGAAGAAAGAACCGGAGCCGGTATATTACCGGTCATCGACTTTTCAAGACGGTATTTCCATTTTGCATACGCGTCAGCATATTCCTGTCGTTTTGCCACATTAGGCTCAATCACATCCAGTTTGTCAAGCGTAGCAAATGCCTCATTATTATCCTTGTAGATACCTGCGCCAATGCCCGCACCTTTCGCGGCACCTACGGAACCATCCGTATCGTAAAGCTCGATAGTAGCTCCTGTGACTCCCGCCAAAGTATCACGGAAGATAGAACTCAAAAACATATTAGCGTGTCCGGCATGGATCATCTTCACAGGAATTCCCATTTGCTCCATGATATCAATGCCATATTTAAAAGAGAATACAATACCTTCTTGAGCGGCACGAACAATATGATGTTTGCCATGCGTATTAAAGTCCAGTCCACGAATACTGCAACCGATTTCTTTATTGTTCAGCATACGTTCGGCACCGTTACCAAACGGCAGGATACTGATTCCTGCACTGCCGATAGGAGCTTTGGAAGCTAATACATTCATTTCATTATAAGATATTCCTTCGGGAGCAATGTTGCGTTTTACCCATGAATTGAGAATACCTGTTCCATTGATGCAAAGCAATACTCCCAAACGTGTCTGATCTATGGTATGATTGACATGCGCAAAGGTATTGACACGTGACTGCGGATCATAGTTCACTTCACCGTTCACGCCATAAACCACTCCCGATGTTCCTGCCGTAGAAGCAATCTCTCCCGGATTAAACACATTCAAAGAAAGGGCATTGTTAGGCTGGTCGCCTGCACGATAGGTAATCGGTGTCCCTTCTTTCAGTCCAAGCTCTTTGGCAGCTATTGCATTTACACGTCCCTGTTCAGCAAAAGTCGGCTTAATATCTGCAATCAAAGAAGAATCAAACCCGTAATAATCCATTAAGAAATCAGCCACCCGATTATTCTTGAAATCCCAGAACATACCTTCCGAAAGTCCGGAAACAGTAGTGCAGATTTCTCCACTCAACTTCATGGCAATATAATCGCCCGGCAGCATTATCTTATCAATCTGCTCATAGATGGCCGGTTCGTTTTCTTTAATCCACGCCAACTTGGAAGCGGTAAAATTTCCCGGTGAGTTCAACAAATGAGAAAGACATCTCTCCTCCCCGATTGTCTCAAACGCCTTCTGACCGTATGGCACCGCACGAGAGTCACACCAGATGATAGCAGGACGCAATACATGCTGATTCTTATCAACACAAACCAATCCGTGCATCTGATAAGAGATACCGATGGCTTTAATTTCAGCGGCACTAACTCCGGATTCGGTCATAATAGCCTGCGTGGACAACTTTAAGTTTTCCCACCAACTTTCAGGATCTTGTTCCGCCCATCCGGGATTCACTGCAATAATATTCGCTTCTGTTTTCGGAAAAAATGCCGATGACACACATTTACCAGTTTCAGCATTTACCAAACTCGCTTTTACAGACGAGCTACCGATGTCATAACCTAATAGAAACATAATTTTATTTACGATTAAACGATTTACTATTTACGATTTAACGCTCAATGCCCGACAATTAATACTATAACATTCAACGCCTAATACTTAATACTTGAATAAAATCTACCTTCTCACCTTATTATATATCTTCTTATCAAATTTATAATAACGGGCAGCACGGTGAGCCACTCCTTGTTGCTTTTCTTCCAAAGGAACTACATATTCCATCATTGCTATTTTCTTATGGAAGTTGCGCACATCCACGGCTTTGTCATATACTAATTCAAAAAGGGTCCTCAATTGTGCGGCTGTAAATTTACGCGGAAGCAATTCGAACAATATGGAAGGATTAAATTCTACAAACTGCCGAATGTAAGTCATTGCCTCCTTTATAATCAGATTATGGTCAAAAGCCAATGTTTTCACGTCTTTCAAAGCGATCCAGCAAGCCTGGTGATCGTCCAGATTCTTATCCAACGTACGGTCTATCTTTACCATTGACATATAGGCAATAGTAACAATGCGCTCCACTTTTGACTGCATGGCTCTTTCCAACCAACGTACATCTTTCGGATTACTCGTTCTGTTTTTAGAACCAAATGCTTTAAACTGCATCAGATTCACATTTTTAAGTCCTGTCAATTCATACAAAACTCGTTGTGCAGCTTCATCCAAGGCTTCGTCCATATAGATAAGACTTCCGGGAAGTTTCATATCATGATATACTTCTCCATTATCCTCACCTGCACGTTTTACAAGCAACACTTTCAGTTGTTCTCCGTCAAAACCAATCACTACACAGTCTACTGATATATGATTGTTTGCTAAAGGTGTATTTTTCTGTAAATTTTGCATATCCATTTCTTTAAAACGATGCAAATATAGATGCTAAACCCCATCAAAACAAAATAAGAAATATGCTATAAAACATTGTTTTTCATATAAATACATATCATATATTCTACAATATGAATAGTTAGTGTTATCTTACGAATTACAATATGTATTTTAGTGTTTCCACGGACGAGTAATTGTATAAAGTACAAAAACTAGATTGACGCTTTATTATCAGTACTTTTCATATCTTTTCCAACAGACACCAGCAAAGATACTTATTGTATTTTAAACGATATGTCATTTTGTACCTTATCGTTTTTTATTCTATCTTTGTCGGGTAAATATTAAAAAAACTAAAATGGAACGTCATCCAGTCATTTTATCCATTGCCGGCTCCGATTGTTCGGGAGGCGCAGGTATTCAGGCAGACATAAAAACAATCTCGGCTTTAGGAGGATATGCAGCATCGGCCATTACTGCCATCACCGTACAAAACACACTGGGAGTACGTGCCGTACAGTCCATTTCTCCAGATATTGTTCGCGGACAAATAGAAGCAGTGATGGACGATCTGCAACCGGTTGCCATCAAAATAGGAATGATAAATGATATTCAAATTGTTCGTGTAATTTCCGACTGTTTACAAAAATATTCGCCTGCATACATCGTTTACGATCCGGTAATGGTATCTACCAGCGGAAGGAAACTTATGACAGATGAAGCGATAGAAGAAATCAAAAAAGAACTTTTACCGCTCGTCACATTAATCACTCCCAATATTGACGAAGCAAAAGTACTTACAGGTAAAAATATTCACAACATTCAGGATATGCAGGCTGCTGCCAAAATGCTGACGGATGATTATCAGACTAATATCTTACTAAAAGGCGGACATCTGGAAGGAGACAATATGTGCGACCTTTTGCATACGTCCGAATTTATCTACCATATATATGAAGAGAAAAAAATAGAAAGCCATAATCTGCATGGAACGGGATGTACCCTCTCTTCTGCCATTGCCACCTATCTTGCCAAAGGCTATCCCATGCGAGAATCTATCCAGCATGCGAAAGCATATATCACTCAAGCCATTATCGCAGGAAAAGAATTGAATATCGGGCATGGCAACGGCCCTTTATGGCATTTTCCGGACTCCGTTGCACAAATGTGTACATTTTGTGCGGTTGTATCATAAAAATACGTAACTTTGCACCCGCAATTAAAAATCAATTAAATAATAAAAATATGAAAGCATTTGTATTTCCCGGTCAAGGCGCCCAATTTGTAGGAATGGGTAAAGACCTGTATGAAAACTCAGCTTTAGCAAAAGAATTGTTTGAAAAAGCAAATGATATCCTCGGATATCGCATTACAGATATCATGTTTGATGGCACAGACGAAGATCTTCGTCAGACAAAGGTTACTCAACCTGCCGTATTCCTTCACTCTGTTATTTCTGCTCTTTGCATGGGCGACGACTTCAAGCCGGAAATGACTGCCGGTCACTCACTTGGTGAATTCTCTGCATTGGTAGCTGCCGGCGCATTGAGTTTTGAAGATGGATTGAAACTCGTGTATGCACGTGCAATGGCTATGCAGAAAGCTTGTGAAGCTACTCCTTCCACCATGGCCGCCATTATCGCATTGCCGGATGAGAAAGTAGAAGAAATCTGTGCAGCAGTAAATGCAGAAGGCGAAGTTTGCGTACCGGCCAACTACAACTGTCCGGGACAAATCGTTATCTCTGGTTCTGTACCGGGTATCGAAAAGGCTTGCGAACTGATGAAAGCTGCCGGAGCAAAACGTGCTCTTCCGCTGAAAGTGGGTGGTGCTTTCCATTCTCCATTGATGGATCCTGCTAAAGTAGAATTGGAAGCTGCTATCAAAGCTACCGAAGTACATACTCCTAAATGTCCGGTATATCAGAATGTGGATGCACTTCCTCACACTGACCCTGCAGAAATCAAAAAGAACCTGGTTGCTCAATTGACTGCTTCCGTACGTTGGACACAATCAGTAAAGAATATGGTTGCTGACAGTGCTACTGATTTTACAGAATGTGGCCCGGGTGCTGTACTTCAAGGATTGATTAAAAAGATTGACGGTACTGTCAATGCTCACGGTATTGCATAAATATCCGTAAGACAGACTTCATCTTCATATAAAAAAGCGTGTTGGCAACTATTGCCAACACGCTTTTTTATATATGAGAACCATTGGTAGAAAACCAATGAACATATCGGACGGGAACTGTTACGGAATTACAGCCGTTTCCAAATAGCCACAACGATGAAAGAGGCTGCTCTTATGGCTCTAAAAGCATAATACGTACCAAATCACTAAAAAATAAAGCAATTATGAGCATACTAATAGATAAATCCACCCGTTTGATTGTACAGGGAATCACCGGCAGAGACGGGCTTTTCCATGCCAAGAAGATGAAAGAATACGGAACTAATGTGGTCGGGGGTACTTCTCCGGGCAAAGGAGGAACAGATGTGGACGGAATCCCCGTATTCAATACCATGTATGATGCTGTCGAACAAACAAAAGCTAATACCTCCATCATTTTCGTTCCGGCACGTTTTGCGGCAGATGCTATCATGGAGGCAGCAGACGCAGGCATCCGGATCATAGTCTGCATTGCAGAAGGAATCCCCACACTGGACGTGATTAAGGCGCATCGGTTTGCCGAACAAAAAGGTGCCATGTTGATCGGGCCTAACTGTCCGGGACTTATCTCTCCGGGAAAAAGCATGGTTGGCATCTTACCGGGACAAGTCTTTTTAGAAGGGAAAGTAGGTGTCATCAGCCGTAGCGGAACACTTACTTACGAGATTGTATATCACTTAACAGCTAATGGAATGGGGCAATCCACTGCTATCGGCATCGGGGGCGATCCTGTTGTAGGACTTCACTTCCGCCAACTGTTGGAAATGTTTCAGAATGATCCGGAAACAGAAGCAATCGTCCTGATTGGAGAGATTGGAGGAAATGCGGAAGAGCAAGCAGCCGAATATATCCGCAATAATGTAACCAAACCTGTGGTTGCATTTATTGCCGGACAATCAGCTCCTCCGGGAAAACAAATGGGGCATGCAGGTGCTATCATTTCGGGAAGCTCCGGTTCGGCAAAAGAGAAAATTGAATCTTTGGAAGCAGCTGGTATCCAGGTAGCACAAGAGCCTTCGGATATACCCAAACTATTGAAAAAACAAACTCCAAAAGAGAAATAAAAAATAGAAGCAGTTATAAGAAGAGCATTCATCGGATAAGCGCAGAAGAAACCGAAAAGCATAGCCAACTGCATCATAAACCAGAATATCCATGTATCTTTGGGCAATGACTCATTGATGAATAGCACAAAATAAACAATTAAATTGGAACTTAATAATATGGTGGATGACGAGGAAGATAATAATGAGGATTAAATCGAGTAGGAGGAAAACGAAAGCTTTCTTCCTACTTTCGTTTTCCGACCTCTCACACCACCGTACGTGCCGTTC
>NZ_JADMQH010000020.1:0-110317 GCF_015559655.1 Bacteroides sp. 1001136B_160425_E2
TTACGGAAAGGTTCGCATTATGTGCCCAGTGACCTGCGAAATCATCCGTACAAAGTTGATTTTCTGGGTCCTGTCCAAACTAAACCAGACATAATTAATATGCTATATATCAACGAACTAAACATCGTTTGTGTTGTTTCTGTGTTGTTATAGTCATTGATGAAGCACAAATTTTAATTTGTGAATGAATACTTAAAAGAGTCGATGGATAAGGGTAATAGCTTAAGATGAGAAATAGAGTAATCTGAAAAAATGAATATTTTTTCTTTCTCTTTTTTATAATCTACAACCCTTTCTTTTTTATGATAGAAAAACAGGCTACATTTCGAGATATGAGGGATCAAATAGATAAAAAAACAGTTATATGGAATGAATTAGTCACTAATAGGCTTTTTTTAAATGAATTGCTTGTTTTCTTTTATTATTTTACAGAAAAATAAAAGTTCCTTTCTCTACTATACATGAAAAATAGAACATTATTAGAAATGATTAGGATGAAAAACAGGTATTACTTGGCAAGTTTGGCGCGAAGCTCTTTTAGCCTTTTTGCAGCCTGTAGATTATCAACCTTTATATATCGCATGAATGCAGATGGACTTTTATGCCCAGATATGCGCATAAGTTCTCCAGCAGGAAAGCCAGATAAATACATATTTGTGCAAAACGATCGTCGACAAGTATGAGAAGAGATCATCTCCCACTTTTCATATATTTTCTTTTCCCTTTCTTTTCCTTTCTTGCGGACAACTTCAATCTTTTGTTTTAATTTTGCTCTTTGTCCCAGCTCCTTAACTCTTTCATTAAATATGTATCTAGGTATTTTAGGCAGATCATAGTTATATTTCTTGAGTATTTCCGGTACATAATCAATCATAGGAATTACAACTGCTTTATGCACTTTCCTCTGTTTAAGATTTATATTCTCATTGTCTAAATCAATATGCTCGGGACTTAATGTCGAAAGGTCACTATATCGTAACCCTGTAAAGCATCCAGTAATAAAAATATCTCTTATCTCTTCCAGTTGCTTGTCATCTGACAAGTCTAACTCATATATTGTTGATAGTTCTTTTTCATTCAAATAAATAGCATCAGTTTCTTCTTCTACAACCTTAAAATGTTTTAGGTCAATTGGAGGAATAACTCCTTTATCTATTTGGTAATTAACAAACCCTTTTAATAAGCGTACTATTTTTCCTGCAGAATTAGTGAGCAAGCCAACGCTCCCATCAGGCTTTATAACCTTATAAAACAAATAATCCATGAATTCATTGTAGAATATAAGGTTCAAATTATGAAAAGTAATTGGTTGTGATGAATGTTCTTTGAAAGCGATCAGATGTTTGCGAAGTGTTCGGTAGTCTTTTATTTGGTCCGCCGAAACAACCGGAGCTTTTTCTATAATATATCTTTCTAATGCGTCAAATATATCTACTCGATTAGGACGTAGCTCATATTCCCTGTTCTTTTTTAGTTCAAGTAAAACAAATTCTACAGTTGGATTTATTCCATTCATTTTAGCATATGTAAGAATTTCTCCAAGCTTGGATGTGATTCTAATCAAGCAGGCATCAATCTCATCATAGTTCGGGCAGGCACGCTTAATCCATCTCCTTTTAGCATCCCAATGCTCCGGTTTAATGTTATATCCGGTAGAGATGAGCGTACGCTTAGCTCGATTGTAGTTATATCGAACATAAAGGACGGTAGTTCCCTCCCGAGTGACGTACCTAGGTTTAATATATGGAGTATACTTTGCGATAGTAAAATCTGTATTGCATTTGTATTGCAAAGTTACAAAAGCTATCTGATATGAGCAATATCTCATCGTTAAAAGCTAAAAAACTTCAAGGGTATTATAGTATCTTAAAGAAAGTGGATAAATATTGCTCAAAAAGGATAAAAGCTATTCAAAGTACGCTGTAATAGGCTTTTTTCATACTCTAAAAATACTCAGAATATGAAAAAAGAATAGATTTTGTCCTTTCTTGAACACAGATTTTCCTAATATTTAGTATTAATTCCATTATTTTGTAACGTCATAAATAAAATGCTATGGAAAATATGACGGATTTGTATGGCTTTCAGGTCTACTTGAAACATGCAATTCTATATAAACTCTTCCTATTGGCATTTATACAACATCTGACAGTACTGATTTTATATATTACATAGGTATAGCGATAAGAAAGGTAAAATTGCATTTTGATAAAGGTAATAGAATAACAAGGTAAGAAGAGAAATAAAAGAAAATGTAGGGTTTGTTTTTCTTTATTAGGTAAACAAGATTGTAGATGGATAACCTTAAAATTGTAGATTAATTAGAATATATTTATGAAGAAACTACTAACAGTAATGGTCTTTTCAATCGGTTTATTTGCAAATGCTCAAACCGATCACTTTTTTAAACCGGTAAAAGAGATAGCACTGCGTACTCCATCGGTACCTATCGTTGTTTCAGATCCTCACTTCTCGATCTGGTCTCCTTATGATAAATTAATGGAGGGAAGTACAGAACATTGGACTACAGCTAAGAAACCTTTAGTAGGCGCCTTACGTGTAGATGGTAAAGTATATCGCTTTCTGGGGAAAGATCAAGTGACTCTAATACCTATTGCTCCTATGACAAATGTGGAACGTTGGGAAGCAACATATACTAATAGTCAACCGGCAAATGGATGGCAAGAATTACAGTTTGATGATAGTAATTGGAAAACAGGTAAAGCTGCCTTTGGAAGCCGTGATATGCCACGTGTTCGTACGGAATGGAAAGGAGATAATACAGATATTTATATCCGTCGTACATTTGAAATCAATGATTTGGATTTAACAGAAAATATTTTCCTGATTTACTCTCATGATGATGTATTCGAATTATATTTAAATGGAGAGAGATTAGTTGCTACAGATCTTGTATGGAAGAATAATGTAAACCTGAAACTATCAGATGAGGCTAAGAAGAAACTTCGTAATGGCAAAAATATAATTGCAGCACATTGCCACAATACAACCGGAGGATCTTATGTAGATTTTGGTTTGTATCGTGAAAAGAAAAATGCAGTATCATTTGATAATGAAGCTGTACAGAAGTCGGTAGATGTATTAGCTACTTCTAGTTACTATACATTCACTTGCGGTCCAGTTGAATTAGATGTTGTATTTACAGCACCTCAATTGATAGATGACTTAGATTTGCTGTCGACCCCGATTAATTACATTTCCTATCGTGTACGTCCCCTTGACAAGAAAGAACATGATGTACAATTTTATATAGAAACTACTCCGGCATTAGCTGTAAATGAGACTACCCAACCTACTATCGCACGTACATTGTCGAAAAATGGTATTAGCTACGTAGAAGCGGGCACTATCAACCAACCGATATGTGATCGTAAAGGTGATTTGATTTGTGCAGATTGGGGATATGTATACCTTGGCAGTGTAAATGGAGCTGGAAAATCTATAAGTTTGGGTGACTATAGCGGAATGAAGGAAGCTTTTGTTAAAAATGGAACTTTAGCCTCAAGCAAAACCAAATGGGTTACTCGTCGGGAAGAAAATACTCCTGCAATGGCTTATGTACACAATTTTGGAACTGTTACCAAAGATGGTAAAGATGGTTTCTTGATGATCGGTTATGATGACATTTATTCCATTGAATATATGTATGAGAAACGTATGGGATATTGGAAACATGATGGTAAAGTAACGATTTTTGATGCTTTCGAAAAACTAAGAGATAACTATCAATCCATCATGGAGCGTTGTCGTGCACTTGATGAGCTTATTTATAGCGATGCAGAAAAAGCAGGTGGTAAAAAATATGCAGAAATCTGCTCTGCAGCCTATCGTCAAGTTATTTCTGCTCACAAACTATTTACAGACAAAGAAGGCAATCTGATGTGGTTCTCTAAAGAGAATAACAGTAATGGTTGTATCAATACAGTCGACCTGACCTACCCGTCTGCTCCCCTGTTTTTGATCTATAATCCTGATTTACAAAAGGCAATGATGACTAGTATCTTTGAATATAGTGCTAGCGGTCGCTGGGATAAACCTTTCGCAGCACATGATTTAGGTACTTATCCAATAGCTAACGGACAAGTTTATGGTGGTGATATGCCGATTGAAGAAAGTGGTAACATGGTGATTCTAGCAGCAGCCATTTCTAAGATTGAAGGAAATGCAGATTATGCTAAGAAATATTGGGACATTTTGACTACATGGACTAATTATTTAGTCGAGTATGGACAGGACCCAGAAAATCAACTTTGTACGGATGATTTCGCAGGTCACTGGGCACATAATGCGAACCTTTCCGTAAAAGCGATCATGGGTGTAGCCGGATATAGCGAGATGGCCCGTATGCTCGGACTGAATGATGTAGCTGATAAATATGCAGCGATAGCTAAAAAAATGGCGGTGAAATGGGAAGAAATGGCAAATGAAGGTGACCATTACCGCTTAGCTTTTGACCGTAAAGATACTTGGAGCCAAAAATATAACATGGTTTGGGATAAATTGTGGAATCTGAATCTATTCCCTAACAACGTAATCGGAAAAGAAATAAACTACTACTTGACAAAGCAGAACCCTTACGGACTCCCTTTGGATTCTCGTAAAGAATACACAAAATCCGACTGGATAATGTGGACGGCAGCTATGTCATCAGATAAGGAAACTTTCCAAAAATTCTCTGATCCTGTCTATAAATATATCAATGAAACAGTATCTCGTGTTCCCATCAGTGACTGGCACCATACAGACAGCGGTAAATGGGTAGGATTCAGAGCACGTTCAGTAATCGGAGGATACTGGATGAAAGTATTAATGGATAAAGTTCAGAATAATCAATAATTTAAATCTAGTGTATTATGAAATGTAAAACTATGAGACATGGGATCATTGGATTTCAATGGATGACTCTATTATTACTCTTTACGATTTGCTTCAGTAGTTGTAAAGACGATAAAGATGCGTCTGCAGAACCTTATGATCCTACCCAACCGGTGACTGTGACGGATTTTGCTCCCAAAGCAGGAGGAGCAAACACTCGAATGATTATTTACGGTAGTAATTTCGGCACTGACTCCTCTATTGTCTTTGTGAAAATAGGTGGGAAAGAGGCAAAAGTAATTAATGCGAAAGGTAATAGTTTGTACTGTATTACCCCGCAACAATGTTACGAAGGAACTATTGAAGTAAAAGTCGGTGAACAGGATGTTATAGTATCATCAAAATATAAATATATTCCACAAAAGGTAGTATCAACTTTATGTGGATATGTAGATGAGAAGGGTAATGGAGAAATTATAAAGGAAGGTCCTTTTAGTGACTGTGGTAAAATAGATTTTCCTGCATGGTTCGAATTTGACCCCAAAAATCACGATATCCTATATTTAACTCAGGATGCAGAAAATAATGGTAATGGTAAACCGATGCGTATATTGGATTTGAAAAATGAAAGAATATACACTGGAATAACCGGTAGTTCGGAAGGAGCCGACCGCTTGCGTAGCATATCATGGACTTTAAGTAAAGATACTATGATTATAGCATGTTCAAAAGGAGCTGATAATGCCGCAAGTAATATAATGTTAATCCGTAACCAAGATAATGATATGGTTGATGTTACAGATTTCCAGAATCCTGTAGTAAAACGTCTGACCACAAGTAGAGGGTGTCAGAATTCAATGATACACCCGGAAAATGGTGAATTATACTATAACTTCTTTGGTTCAGGGGCTGTGCTCAGATATGATTTTTACCAATGGGGAGCAAACAATAATAAAGCTCATGCAGAAGAACTGTTTACGATTCAGGATGCCAACTGGGAATTTAACTTTATCGTTCATCCATCTGGTGATTATGTTTACATGATGGTACAGAACCAGCACTATATTCTCCGTTCAAATTATGACAGAGTTAACAAACGGCTTACGACCCCTTATATTGTTTGTGGACAACCCGGACAAGCAGATTATAAAGATTTGGCAGGAACAAAAGCACGCTTGAACAAACCCGGACAGGGAGTCTTCGTATTTAACAAAGAGTATGAAGATGCGAATAAAGAGGATTGTTATGACTTCTATTTTACGGATCGTAATAATCATTGTATACGCAAATTGACTCCGGATGGAGTAGTTTCTACTTTTGCCGGAAGAGGAAGCACAGGAATGAATGTACATGCTAATGGATATGTGGACGGTCATTTACGTGATGAAGCACGTTTCAATTATCCTTATGCTTTAGCTTATGATGAGGATACAGAAACTTTTTATGTGGGTGATGTAAACAATCATCGTATCCGGAAGATAGCATTAGAAAAGATTCCTGAAACGACAGAAGAACATCCGGAAGAGAGTGAACCGGAAGTGGGAGAACAATAACCGAATAAAAGAAAAAACACATGAAAATAAAGAATTTTATCACCATTTGCTTGTTACTGGTTTCTGTTGCCACTTTTGCGCAGAAAAAAATTGAAGTAACGGGAGTAGTGACGGATACAAATAAAGAGCCACTGGTCGGTGTCAATGTAACAGTAAAGGATCAAGCTGGCTTAGGAGCCATTACGGATATTAACGGACGCTATAGAATTAGTATTGAGGAGTTTTCAAGACTAGTATTCTCGTACATAGGTTTTGATAAACAAGAAGTATTGGTGAAAAGGCAGCAGGTAGTCGATGTAATTATGAAGGAATCTGAAGCAAGCGAGCTTGATGAAGTCGTTATTACAGGAACCGGTGCACAAAAGAAGTTAACTGTGACTGGAGCGGTGACTACCGTTAATGTAAATGATCTGAAAGCAAATCCGACAGCAAATCTTTCAAATGCTTTGGCTGGTAATGTGGCAGGTGTTCTAGCTATGCAGACATCCGGTCAGCCTGGAAAAAACACTTCGGAATTCTGGATTCGTGGAATTTCCACTTTCGGAGCTGATAACTCGGCTTTAGTGTTAGTAGACGGATTTGAACGTAGTCTTGATGAAATTAATATTGAGGATGTTGAATCGTTTACTGTTTTAAAGGATGCTTCTACTACAGCAATTTACGGTCCTCGTGGTGCTAATGGTGTAGTATTGATTACAACAAAACATGGTAAAGCTGGTAAGATCAATATTAGCGCTAAAGTGGAAACATCTTACAATACACGAACTATCACACCGGAATTTGTAGATGGATACACTCATGCTAGAATGATGAATGAAGCGCGGATTACGCGTAATCAAGAACCGATCTATCAAAATGACGAATTGGAAATTCTACGTTTAGGACTTGATCCGGATTTATATCCGAATGTAGACTGGAAAGATGTATTATTGAAAGATGGAGCAATGACTTATCGTGCTAATGTGAATATGAATGGTGGTGGTAGTACAGCACGTTATTTTGTTTCGCTTAGCTATATTAGTGAAGAAGGTATGTATAAGACAGATGAAGCAGTTCGTAAGGATTATAATACCAATCCCGGTAGTCAACGATGGAATTATCGTTTGAATACCGATATTGACATCACAAAAACAACTCTTGTGAAAGTCGGTGTTTCCGGTTCTTTAAAGAAACGTAATGCCCCTGGACAAGGTGGAAATGTGTGGGCATCGTTAATAAATCAAAGTCCGATTAGTATTCCAGTAATGTATTCCAATGGTTATGTACCAGCATTTGGAAAAGAAGATGATCGTTCCAATCCATGGGTATTGGCAACACAGACTGGATATTTTGAAATCTGGGAAAATAAGGTTCAGACTAATATTTCTTTAGAACAGAAGCTGGATTTTATTACTAAAGGATTGCGTTTTGAAGGTCGTTTTGGTTTCGACACTAACAACACAAACGAAATTAGCCGTAAAAAAATGCCTCAAACATGGCGCGCAGAACGTTTTCGAAATACTGATGGGGAAATTACTTTTAAAGAACAGCGAACCGAAGAAAAAATGACTCAAAGCTCTATTTCAACAGGTAATCGGACTGAATTTTTAGAAGCAATTTTACATTACAATCGTGCATTCAAAGCGCATCACGTAGGTGGTACTTTAAAATATAGCCAAGATGCTTATCGGACTACAGTAGATATTGGTACAGATATAAAGAATGGCATTGCCAAACGTCATATGGGCTTGGCAGGACGTGCTAGCTATAACTGGAATTATCGTTACTTCGTAGATTTTAACTTCGGTTATAATGGATCAGAAAACTTTGCCGATGGACATCGATTCGGATTCTTCCCCGCTTTTTCTCTGGCTTGGAATATTGCAGAAGAGAAATTCATTAAGAAACATCTGGAATGGATGAATATGTTCAAGCTGCGTTACTCTTATGGTAAAGTAGGTAATGATAAATTAGGTGAACGTTTTCCTTATCTATATACAATTGCTAAGTCATATAAAGAAAATAATAAAGACGTGAACTTTCCTGGATGGAATTGGGGTGATTATGGCTATGGCAATTCTTATGATGGTATGGCATACACTCAATTAGCTTCTGAAAACGTAACTTGGGAGATTGCAACAAAGCACGATATAGGTGTAGACCTTTCTTTGTTTAATGATAAGTTTACAGCTACTGTAGACTATTTCCATGAACAACGCGATGGTATTTATATGGAACGTAAATATCTTCCTGGCATAGTAGGAATCGTGAGAAGTAATCCTAAAGCAAATGTGGGTAGTGTACGTTCGCAAGGTTTTGATGGCCATTTTGCCTATAAACAGAAAATAAACAGAGTGAACCTCACGGTTCGTGGTAATTTTACTTATAGTAAGAATGAGATATTGGAGAAGGATGAAGAAAATACTGTTTATCCTTACCAGACAGAAGCGGGTTACCGTGTAAACCAAGCTAAAGGTTTGATTGCATTAGGTCTTTTTAAAGATTATGATGATATTCGTAACAGTCCTCAACAAACAGCATGGGGAAAAGTACAACCGGGTGACATTAAATATAAAGATGTTAATGGAGATGGTGTAATCAATGATGGTGACAAAGTAGCTATCGGTGCGACTACCAAACCGAATCTGATTTACGGATTTGGTATTTCTGCACAATGGAAAGGATTTGATTTCAATGTCCATTTTCAAGGAGCAGGAAAGTCTTCATTCTTCATAAATGGCTCTACAGTATTTGCTTTCAAGGATAGTCAATGGGGAAATGTTTTGGGAAATTTAGTGGCTAATCGTTGGGTCGATGCAGACACAGCAGCTAAACTTGGAATTCCTGCTAATGAGGATCCGAATGCTTCTTATCCACGCCTTAGCTATGGTGGAAATGATAATAATCAACAAAAGTCCACTTTCTGGCTAAAAAATGGTTCATATTTACGTTTGAAGACTTTAGAAGTAGGTTATACATTGCCTAAATCAATTGTAAATAAGATTAAGTTCAATAATATACGTGTATTCTTTATTGGCACCAACTTATTGACATTCGCTAAATTTAAAGAATGGGATCCGGAATTAGGAAGTTCCACAGGAGCGGAATACCCACTGTCTAGGGTAATGACTTTAGGATTGACTGTTAATATCTAATCAATATGTGTAAAATGAAAAAGATATATAAGTTTTGTATAGGTGCCCTGTTAGGGACAATCACTGTTTCGTGTGTAGACCAGCTGGATTCGGATAAAAATTTTAAAGACCGTATGACACTGGAAGATGTATTTACTAATGAAAAATACTCGGAAGAATGGTTAGCTCATGCCTATTCTTACCTTAGAGGAGAGAATATGGATGTTGGAACCAAAGATAACATACTGTGGTGTTTTGCCGATGATATTTATTTTGGTGATCGCGATATTTATAATACCTTTAAAACCGGGACTTATAATGAAGAAGCCCGACAATCATGGGGAGCTAGTTATAAAGGTATTCGCCAAGCGTCCATTTTCATTCAGAATATCGACATGAATATGGAGTTTACAGAAGCTGAGAAAGCTGATTTGAAAGCGCAAGCCCGTTTTGTACGCGCTTACTATTATTGGTTATTACTCCGTAAATATGGCCCTGTTCCTTTATTGCCGGAGGAAGGACTCGATTATACGGCCAGCTATGATGATTTGGCTTGTCAACGCAATTCCTATGATGAATGCGTAGAATATATCGAATCAGAAATGCGCTTGGCGGCTAAGGATTTACCTTTGGACAGGGGAGCGAATCATACATCCCGTCCTACTAGAGGAGCCGCATTAGCTGCACGCGCAAAAGTTCTATTATATGCGGCAAGTCCTATTAATAACCCTCGCCCTGAAGATACCGAAAGATTTACAGATTTGGTAGATCATGACGGAAGATGTTTGTTAGCACAGGAATATAATGAATACAAATGGGCTAGAGCCGCTGCAGCAGCAAGAGACGTCATGGAACTTCCGGGAAGCAATTATGGACACCGTTATGTGTTACACACTGTGAAGAAAAGAGATGAAGCCGCTGCAGGTTATCCGAAGACACTTCCTCCTTATTCTGATAATGATTTTGAAAATGCTGATTGGCCAGATGGATATCGAGATATTGACCCCTTTGAATCCTATCGACAAGTTTTTAATGGAACCCTGTCCATGTTTGATAATCCTGAACTTATTTTTAGTCGTGGACAAAATCAGGGTGACCGTAATCTTGCAGATATGGTATTACATCAATTGCCTACCAGTGCTAATGGCTGGAATACACATGGTATGACACAAAAGATGTGTGATGCTTACTATATGTATAATGGTTCTGAGTTTAACAGACAGACCTTTTTGGACACTTGCCAAGTTGAGAACCGTTTTGTGACTGAAAAGGAAGGGAAGGCTGAAACATATCCTTATTTAAGGAAAGGAGTATGGAAAGAGTATGCATGGCGTGAACCACGCTTCTATGCTTCAGTTGCTTTTAATGGTTGCGTATGGCCTCTATTAAATAATTCAACGCTTAAAGATCCTAAACCCGTAGAGCAACAAGTATTTTATTATCGTGGTAATGGTAATGGATACACCAACTCTAATTTCTGGCTTCGCACTGGTATTGGAATCATGAAATTTGTTCATCCGGACGATACCTCTGCGGCAAAAGGTAACAAGGATTATGTCAAACTAAAAACGGAACCAGCTATTCGTTTTGCTGAAATCTTATTGATTTATGCCGAAGCCTTGAATGAGCTGGAGGAGGGATCCTCATACGACATCTCATCTTGGGATGGCTCTGCCAGTTATTCAGTCAAACGTGACATAAATGAAATGAAAAAAGGTATTCGTCCTGTGCGTTGCCGTGCAGGGGTTCCCGATTATACATTACCTGAGTATCAAGACCAGAATGTATTCCGTAAGAAATTGAAGCATGAGCGACAGATAGAGCTTATGGGAGAAGGACATCGTTATTTTGATCTCCGTAGATGGAAAGATGCTCCGATTGAAGAGTCAATGGAAATATATGGTTGTGATGCTCTTATGACTGAAGAAAATAGAGCTGCGTTTCATTCACCAATTGTAGTCAATGAACTTCCAACTGCTTTTTCTCGCAAATTATATTTTTGGCCTATCAGTCATGAGGAGCTGAAGCGCAATAAGCTGTTGACACAAAATCCGGGTTGGACATACAATGATTAATTTTAAAATGATATAAGTATGAAAATTATATATAATTGTTGGTTTGCATTATGTATGTTGCTCTTGATCACTTCTTGTAATGATGAGTGGAAAGATGAGCAGTATCGGCAATATATTTCCTTTAAAGCGCCTATAAAAGATAAAGATAATGGGGTAACTCCAATATATGTGAGATACAACCCTGATGGAAAGGTACGTTATCAGTTACCGGTTATAGTCAGTGGATCAACCACGAACGAACAAGATATAGATGTTCATGTAGCATTATATGAGGATACCTTGGAAATATTAAATAGGGAACGTTTCAGCGGGCGTACAGATTTGTGGTATACGCTATTGGAGGAAGATAAATATGAATTCCCGGAAATAGTTCATATTCCTGCAGGGACATGTGTGGAACAGCTAAATATTGATTTTGATTTGAGAGGAATCAATATGACAGATAAATGGGTGTTGCCTCTAACTATCGTTGACGATGCCTCCTATAATTATCAAGGTCATCCACGTAAAAATTATGCAAAAGCATTATTGCGTGTAATTCCTTTTAATGATTATTCTGGTTCATATAGTACAAGTACGATGGAAGTGTATATTCGAAATGCAAATGGAAGTACTGATAATAAACCAATGGTAACCAATAATCGTACAGCATACGTGGTGGATAATCATACTATTTTCTTTTATGCTGGTTTAATGAGCGAAGATTTATCAAGAGATGAACGTGAACTCTATAAAATATATGTGCGCTTCAATGAAGACAAATCATTGAGTATGTGGGCGGATAATGAAGAAAAGATTGGATTTAAACTATACGGTACTCCTGCATATAGTGTAACGGAGACCATGGATGCTACGCGCCCTTATTTGAAACATCGCTATGTTTCATTTACTATTGAATATGATTTTAAAGATGTGACTTCTCGAAATCAAGAAGTTCTTTATAAAGTTAAAGGGACAATGCTACTTGAACGAAATCTCAATACTCAGATTCCAGATGAAGATCAGCAGATAGAATGGTAGATGAAGAAAGTAAAAAGGGACTCAATTGAGTCCCTTTTTTTATTACAATCAATAAATATAAATAAGGTCATGTATTATAATAAATAATATATAGACTTTTTTACCGACAACAATATCCCCTCAAACTATTTTCTTTGAAAAAAGTTCAACAAACAAAATCATTGAGAACAACTAAGATTTGATATACATTTATAAAAAATCAACGTTAAATAAAAATGCAAATTTCTTAAAAAGGTACTAACCGAGTGCTTGATAAATTAATTCGTATATTCCATTATACTAGGCTACCTTTAACTTAGAAAAGGTGAAATAAATTACGAATTTAATATACTGTTCCTTAACATTCTACTTGATATAATCAAGCCATTTTCTATCAACTCCAATCTTCTATTTTCAGCTAGAAGAATCTTTTTCACAATACAGGAACAATCTATCTTTAGATAATGCGCTAATTATCAACTTATTAACCTGTATTGTATTAGTTTGGACAGGACCCGGAGAACCAACTCTGCACGGATGACTTCGCCGGACATTGGGCACATAATGCCAACCTTTCCGTGAAAGCGATCATGGGTGTAGCCGGATATAGCGAGATAGCCCGTATGCTCGGACTGAATGATGTAGCTGATAAATATGCAGCGATAGCTAAAAAAATGGCGGTGAAATGGGAAGAAATGGCAAATGAAGGTGATCATTACCGTTTAGCTTTTGACCGTAAAGGTACTTGGAGCCAAAAATATAACATGGTTTGGGATAAATTGTGGAATCTGAATCTATTTCCTAACAACGTAATCGGAAAAGAAATTAACTATTACTTGACAAAACAGAATCCTTATGGACTTCCTCTAGATTCCCGCAAAGAGTACACAAAATCCGACTGGATTATGTGGACAGCAGCTATGTCTCCGGATAAAGAGACTTTTCAGAAATTTTCTAATCCTCTCTATAAATATATCAACGAAACGGTATCTCGTGTACCTATCAGTGACTGGCACCATACAGACAGTGGCAGATGGGTCGGCTTCAGAGCACGCTCAGTAATCGGAGGATACTGGATGAAGGTATTAATGGATAAAGTTCAGAATAATCAATAATTTAAATCTAGTGTATTATGAAATGTAAAACTATGAAACATGGGAGCATAGGGCTACAGTGCATGATGTTGGGATTCATCTTTGCGGTCTGTCTTGGTGGCTGTAAAGATAGTAAAGATGAGACATCAGCGCCTTACGATCCGAATCAGCCGGTAGAGGTGACAGATTTTACGCCCAAATCGGGAGGTGGAAAAAAGAAAATGATTATCTATGGAAGTAATTTTGGAACAGACCGTTCTATCATTTCTGTGAAGGTAGGTGGAAAAGATGCGATTGTTATCAGTGCCAAAGGTACCAGTATTTACTGTTCTACACCGGAAAGCTGTTTTGAAGGGACTGTCGAAGTGAAAGTTGGTGAGCAAACGGTGATATTGCCTGAAAAATACCAGTATGAACCGCAAATGGTAGTAACGGACTTATGTGGTGATGTGGACGAATTGGGTAATGGAGATGTTGTAGAGACTGGACCGTTCGACAATTGTGGAAAGATAGAGTATCCTTTTTGGTTCTCTTTCGATCCCCAACATCCTAACATTCTTTATTTGTCTCAAAATAATCAAAGTAGACCTTTAAGAGTGTTGGATTTGGAAAAGAAAATGATCTATTCCAAAAAATTGGATAATATTGATCGTACAACGACCATTACATGGACGAATGATGGAGATATGGTATTGGCTACCCCACAAAATAATGGTGCTACGAATAGAAATAATATTATTTTAGAGCGTGGCAGCAGTGCCGATGGGCAGGATTTCAAAGAGTCCAGTTGGGTGCCTTTGACGCATGGCAATGCTTGCAATGGATCTATGATTCTTCCACAAACGGGAGAACTTTATTTCAATCATCGTGCAACGGGCAATGTATACAGATATAATTTTATAGAGAACGGCTATAACAACAATCCGAATGTTCCTAACGGAGCTGGATTGCCTGATCTTCTGGCATTTAGTGTACCCAACCAGACAGTTGACTTTAGTATGGTTCCTCATCCGATGGGGAAATACATTTATATCATCATGCATGAATCGCATTATATCCTTCGTTCCAATTATGATGAAGAAACCAAAAAACTGGTGACTCCGTATATCGTATGCGGACAATCCGGTGGGGCCGATTATAAAGATCTTGTAGGTATCAATGCGCGTATCAATAAACCTGGTCAAGGTGTTTTCGTACTCAATGAGGAGTATAAGGCTGCTAATAAAAGTGATTGGTATGATTTTTATTTTACGGATACAGAAAATCATTGTATCCGAGTGTTGACTCCGGATGGAATAGTTTCGACGTTTGCCGGACGTGGTTCTGCCTCTTCAACTAGTTATAAATGGGGTAAACAAAATGGAGAGATACGCGAGAGAGCTCGTTTTAATAAACCGATAGCTTTGGCCTACGATGAGGCGACGAAGACTTTCTATGTTGGCGATTCGGGAAATTATAAGATTCGGAAGATTGCCAAAGAGCAGGCCCCGGACGATTTAGTCGGAGCAGAACCTAGTGACAGTGAGAATCAAGAAAATCAATAAAAAGAAAAACACATGAGAGTAAAAGAATTTATTACGATTTGCCTGTTACTGGTCTCTGTTTCCCTTTTTGCTCAGGAGAAGACATTTGAGGTGACAGGAGTCGTGACAGATACAAATAAAGAGCCGTTGGTCGGCGTCAATGTGACAGTGAAGGATAAGCCAGGTTTGGGAGCGATAACAGATATCAACGGACGTTACAAAATTAAGATTGAGGAATTCTCCCGTTTGGTATTCTCGTATATCGGTTTTGATACGCAAGAGGTATTGGTGAAACGTCAAAATTTAGTCAATGTATCGATGAAAGAATCGGATGCCAGGGAAATTGATGAAGTGGTTATTACAGGAACCGGTGCACAGAAAAAGTTGACTGTGACCGGTGCCGTGACGAACGTAGATGTCGAGGTTTTAAAATCTAATCCTTCAGCCAACCTCTCCAATGCGTTGGCGGGAAACGTGCCGGGTGTGCTTGCCATGCAGACTTCTGGACAGCCGGGTGTGAATACCTCTGAATTCTGGATTCGTGGTATATCTACTTTTGGTGCCAATAGTGCTGCATTGGTGTTGGTTGATGGCTTTGAACGTGATCTGGATGAGATCAATATTGAAGATATTGAATCTTTTACTGTATTGAAAGATGCTTCTACTACAGCGATTTATGGTCCTCGTGGTGCAAATGGAGTAGTGCTGATTACAACCAAACATGGTAAGGAGGGCAAGATTAAGATTAATGCTAAGGTGGAGACCTCTTATAATGCGCGTACCATTACGCCGGAATTTGCGGATGGTTATACTTATGCCATGTTGATGAATGAAGCGCGAATTACTCGTAATCAGGAGAGAATGTATCAAGATGATGAAATGGAGATTCTGCGGTTGGGACTTGATCAGGATTTGTATCCGAATGTAGACTGGATGGATGTGCTGTTGAAAGATGGGGCGATGACTTATCGTGCCAATTTGAATATGAGTGGTGGCGGCAGTACGGCACGTTATTTCGTGTCTCTTAGCTACATAAATGAAGAAGGTATGTATAAAACAGACGAGGCCATGCGCAAGGATTACAACACCAATCCTAGTAGCCAACGTTGGAACTATCGTTTGAATACAGATATTGACATTACGAAGAGTACTCTTGTCAAAGTAGGGGTGTCCGGTTCATTGAAGAAACGGAATGCACCGGGACAGGGCTCTAACGTATGGACTTCTTTAATGGGACAGAGCCCGATCAGTATTCCCGTCATGTACTCTAACGGTTACATTCCTTCACACGGAACGGACGATAATCGTAATAATCCTTGGGTACTTGCTACACAGAGTGGTTATAAGGAAATCTGGAACAATAAGATTCAGACCAATATCTCTTTGGAGCAAAAGTTGGATTTTATCACCAAAGGTTTGCGCTTTGAGGGACGTTTCGGATTCGATACAAATAATCAGAGTGAAATCGATCGGATAAGAATGCCGGAAACTTGGCGCGCTCAAAGGGACCGTGATGATGATGGGAATGTGGTTTACAAGCAACAGAACGCAGAAAAACCGATGGCACAAACCAGTTCTTCTACTGGTGAGCGGCGCGAATTCTTGGAAGCATTCTTACAATATAGTCGTGCGTTCAAAGCGCATCATGTGGGTGGAACATTGAAATATAGTCAGGATACTTATCGGACCACGGTTGGTATAGGAACGGATGTGAAAAATGGGGTTGCCCAACGTCACATGGGATTGGCAGGTCGTGCCAGCTATAACTGGAACTATCGTTACTTTGCCGATTTCAATTTTGGTTATAATGGTTCGGAAAATTTTGCGGATGGACACCGTTTCGGCTTTTTCCCGGCTTTTTCTTTGGCTTGGAATATAGCGGAAGAGAAGTTTGTCAAGAAACATCTGAAATGGATGAATATGTTCAAGTTGCGCTATTCTTATGGTAAAGTGGGTAACGACAAGATGAATGAACGTTTCCCCTATTTATACACGATTAATGATAATGGAAGTGGCTGGACTTGGAGTGACTACAATTCTTCGGACAATGTTTATACAGGAATGTGGTATACACAGTTGGCATCCAATAATGTCACTTGGGAAATTGCAACCAAGCACGATGCAGGTGTGGACCTCTCCTTGTTCAATGACAAGTTTACGGCTACTGTAGACTATTTCCACGAGCGGCGTGACGGTATCTATATGGAACGTAAATATCTGCCGGGCATTGTGGGGGTGAATAGTAACCCGAAAGCGAATGTGGGAAGTGTGCTGTCGAAAGGTTTTGACGGGAACTTTGCTTATAAGCAGAAGTTGGGAAAAGTCAATCTGACTGTCCGCGGTAATTTCACTTACAGTAAGAATGAGATTCTGGAGAAAGATGAAATGAATGCGGTTTACCCTTATCAAAAAGAGGCTGGTTATCGGGTGAATCAGGCGAAGGGATTGATCGCTTTGGGGTTGTTTAAGGACTACGATGATATACGCAATAGTCCGCAACAAACCAACTGGGGAAAGGTTCAACCGGGTGACATCAAATATAAGGATGTTAATGGAGACGGAATTATCAATGCGAGTGATGAGGTGGCTATCGGTGCCACAACGAAGCCTAATTTAATTTATGGGTTTGGTATCTCTGCGCAGTGGAAAGGGTTCGATTTCAATGCACACTTCCAAGGGGCAGGCAAATCTTCGTTCTTCATTAACGGGCCTACCGTATATGCCTTTAGTGGTAGCCAGTGGGGAAATGTCTTGACAAATCTGGTGAAAGACCGCTATGTCGATGCGGAGACAGCTGCCACATTGGGTATCCCTGCCAATGAGAATCCGAACGCTTCATATCCGCGTCTTAGTTATGGAGGAAACGACAATAACTATAGAGCCTCTACCTTCTGGCTAAGAGACGGTTCTTATTTGCGCTTGAAAACATTGGAAGTGGGCTATACGTTACCGAAATCGATCGTAAACAAGATGCGGTTTAACAAGATACGTGTATTTTTCATTGGTACCAACCTCCTGACGTTTGCCAAATTTAAAGAATGGGATCCGGAAATGGGTAGTACTAATGGAGAGAAGTATCCGCTTGCCAAAACATTTACTTTGGGGTTGACTGTGAATATCTAATTTAATGCATGAAAAATGAGAAAGATATATAAACTGTATATTGGTATTATACTGAGCGTGATTGCCGTTGCTTGTTCGGATAAACTCGACTCAGATAAATATTTCAAAGACCGTCGGTCTTTGGAGGATGTGTTTACTGACAAGGAAAACACGGAAGAATGGTTGGCAAATGCCTATTCCTATTTGGGGGGATACAATCTGGAAGTATCTATGATGCTGAATACAATCACTAATTTTGCCGATGACATTTATTTCGGAGGCAATAGTCTCGCAGGGTATAAGACTTTTAAGACCGGTACTTACGATGAGAGTTACCGGCACTCATGGGATGATAGTTATAAAGGTATCCGCCAAGCCTCTATCTTCATTCAGAACATTGACATGAACACGAAGTTTACGGAAGAGGAGAGAGCGGATCTGAAAGCGCAGGCGCGTTTTGTCCGTGCTTACTATTACTGGTTGTTGTTACGCAAATACGGTCCTGTACCCTTGCTGCCCGATGAGGGATTGGATTATACTGCCACTTATGATGATTTAGCCATTCAACGCAGTTCGTATGATAAGTGTGTGGAATACATTGAATCGGAGATGCTTCTGGCCGCCAAAGATCTGCCCTTGACCCGTGCCATTAACCAGGTGGCACGTCCTACGCGCGGAGCGGCATTGGCTGCTCGTGCCAGAGCATTGTTGTATTCGGCTAGTCCCATTAATAATCCTCGTCCGGGAGATACGGACAAGTTCTCGGATATGGTAGATTACGACGGAAATTGTTTGATGTCGCAGGAGTACAATGAATATAAGTGGGCAAAAGCAGCTGCAGCAGCCAGAGATGTGATGGAACTTCCCGGAGAAAATAACGGACATCGATATGAACTCTATCATAAAAAGGCGACTAACATTGCCGAACCCGGATATCCGGCTACCATTGCCCCTTACCAGGACGATGACTTCTCAACGAAGACATGGGACGAAGGTGGTTATAGTGATATAGACCCTTATGAATCTTATCGGGCAGTTTTTAATGGTGCATTAGCGATGTATCAAAATCCGGAGTTGATTTTCAGTCGCGGACGTAATCAGGGAGGTAACAGCCTGGTTGAAATGGTGAAGCTTCAAATGCCGAGAACTTTGGGGAACGGAAGTAATGCTTACGGTATGACATTAAAGATGTGTGACGCTTATTATATGTATGACGGTTCAGAGTTTGACCGCCAAACCTTTTTGGACACTTGTCGGGTTGGAAACCGTTTTGTGACTGAAAAGGAAGGACAAGCAGGGACATATCCTCATTTAAAGAAGGGAGTGTGGAAAGAATATGCATGGCGTGAACCTCGTTTCTATGCCTCCGTTTCTTTCAATGGTTGCGTGTGGTCTTTACTGAAAAATGCAGAGACAACAGACTATAAGAATGACGTTGAGAAGCAGGTCAACTATTATTATGGTATCAATTCTGACGGTTTCTCCGGTACAGGTGTTTATTTGCGGTCCGGCATCGGTATCATGAAGTATGTGCATCCGGACGATACGAATCGGAAAGAAATCAAAGCGAAAGCGGAACCAGCCATTCGTTTTGCCGAAATTCTGTTGATCTATGCCGAAGCTTTGAATGAATTGGAAGACGGATCTTCATACAACATTCCGTCGTGGGACGGTTCGACTAGCTATACTGTCAAACGTGATATTGATGAAATGAAAAAAGGCATCAGAGATGTGCGTCGTCGCGCAGGTGTTCCCGATTATACCATGGCAGAATATCAGGATCGGGATGTGTTCCGTACGAAACTGAAACATGAACGTCAGATTGAGCTCATGGCAGAAGGGCAGCGTTATTTCGATTTGCGCAGATGGAAAGATGCAGAAGCGGAAGAATCCAAGAAAAATTACGGATGTAACTTTTATATGTCGGATACAGAGGAGCAGAGAGAACAATTCTACACTCCGATTGAAATTGCGGATTTGCCCACTGCCTTCTCACGCAAGCTCTATTTCTGGCCGATCAGCCACGATGAGTTGAAACGCAATAAACGGTTGACACAGAATCCGGGATGGACATACAATGATTAATCTCCTAATAAGAATATGATATGAAGAATATATATATTTATTTAAGTTTATTGGCTGTCATCGTCTTGGGAACCGCTTGTAATAATGAGTGGGAAGATGAGCAGTATGAACAATACGTCTCTTTCAAAGCGCCTATCGCTTCCGGAGGCGATGGTGTTACTACTATCTACGTCAGATATAAGGAGGATGGGAAAGTGACTTATCAATTGCCTGTAGTTGTCAGCGGCTCTACAGTGAACGGACAGGACAGAGATATTCATATCGCGGTGGATAGGGATACACTGCACACGTTGAATATCGAGCGTTTCAGTCTTTATCGCCCGGAACTATGGTATACGGAACTGGAGGAGGACAAATATGAATTCCCCGAAACGGTGCATATTCCTGCCAGTTCATGTGTAGGACTGTTGAATATTGATTTCAATTTGCAAGGCATTGATATGTTGGAAAAGTGGGTTTTACCACTAACCATTGTAGATGATGAGTCTTACAATTATCAAAGTCATCCGCGCAAGAACTATGCGAAAGCTTTGTTGAATGTGGTTCCGTTTAATGATTATTCAGGTTCGTATGCGGCTTCGTCCATGAAAGTATATACTTATATCAATGGTAAGCCCGATACCAATGCTAGAACGACCGATAAGCGCACCGCGTATGTGATAGACAACAATTCCGTATTCTTTTATGCCGGTCTGATTAATGAAGACATGGATAAGGATATCCGTAAGAAATACAAAATCAATGTGCGTTTCAGGGATGATGAAACATTGGATATGGAACCGGATGACCCCAATAACGAAATGCAGTTCAAACTGATAGGGACGCCTATCTATAGCAAGACATCGATTATGGATGCTACACGTCCTTATCTGGAACGTCGCTATGTTCAAATTATGTTTGAATATGATTTTCAGGATTTCACCTATGGTGGAAGTGGTGTGGAGGTCATTCCCATTAAATATAGAGTGGAAGGAAGTATGACGTTGCAACGGAATATCAATACTCAGATTCCGGATGAAGATCAGCAGGTTGAATGGTAATCCTATTAATAAATAGAAATAGGGAAGATATAGGAATTTATATCTTCCCTATTTGCTTATAATAGATTATGACCGGCAGCTTTCATCTTTGTTTACCTGTTTTTTTCCTTTATTGATTTGTATTTTTCCCTTTCTCTTAAAAAACTTCCCTACTTTTGCTACATAAGTCAGTCACACAAAAACCGACAAGAAGTACAGTTAATTAAATCAAAATAATTATGAACATCAGAAAACATTTGCCTTGGTTGGGAGCTTTGCTACCCGTGGCCAGTATGCAGGCAGAGACAAAACCCAATGTGGTCGTCATTTATGTAGATGATATGGGAATCGGAGATATTGGTTGTTATGGAGGTAAGTTTGTTCCTACTCCAAATATTGATAAGATAGCGCAGGACGGATTGTTATTCAACCAGTATTATTCATCCGCACCAGTCAGTTCACCTTCACGTTGCGGATTGACAACAGGCAAATTTCCGATTGAAGTAGGGATTAATACCTTTTTAAATAATAAAGCCAGCAACAAGAAGTGTGAACAGCGTAACTTTTTGAGCGACAAGAATCCTTCCATGGCACGTGCTTTCCAAAATGCAGGTTATGCCACCGGACACATAGGTAAATGGCATATGGGAGGCGGGCGCGACGTACACAATGCACCTTCTATTAAAAATTATGGTTTTGACGAATATATATCAACGTATGAAAGTCCGGACCCCGAACCGGCAATCACTGCAACGAACTGGATATGGTCGGCCAAAGACAGTGTAAAACGCTGGAGACGTACCGAATACTTTGTAAACAAAAGTATTGACTTTGTCAAACGTCATAAAGACCAGCCTTTCTTCTTGAATCTCTGGCCGGACGATATGCATACTCCTTGGGTACCGGAATTTAAGCAAAAGGATAACAAAAGTTGGAATACAGAAGAAGCCTTCATCCCAGTTCTTGCTGAAATGGACAAACAGATCGGACGTTTTATCAAAGCACTGGATGATATGGGATTATCGGAAAATACAATCGTGATTTTCACTAGTGACAACGGACCGGCGCCCAGTTTCCAATCCGCTCGTGCTGCCTATTTAAGAGGAACGAAGAACAGCCTTTATGAAGGTGGAATTCGTATGCCGTTCCTTATAAAATACCCCAAGAAAATAAAGGCTGGACAAGTGAATAATGAGAGCGTACTGTGTGCAGTCGATTTATATCCCTCTTTATGTGCGATAGCCGGAATTGAAACAGAGAAAGGTTATCAGGGAGACGGACAGAATTATGATAAAGTTCTTTTGGGTAAATCGAAAGCCAAACGTAAAACGGATTTGATGTGGGATTTCGGTAGAAACCAATTCTTTAAGAAACCGGGAAATGCAAACGACAGAAGCCCTCATCTGGCTATACGCAGTGGCAACTGGAAGCTATTGATAAATAGCGACGGAAGCGATGCGCAACTGTACGATATTGCAAAAGACAAATTTGAGAAAAACGATGTAGCGCAATCGCATCCGGAAGTTGTAGCTAAACTAGGTAAAAAAGTATGTGACTGGTTTGCGGAAAACAAAGATAAAGGAAAAGAGTAATACAGTGAAAAACAAATTATAAACCAACATTAAACTTATGAATTCTAAATTATTACTATTACCGACTGCCTTGATGGTCGCTGGACATTCTGCGGCAGAGGCGAAAGGCAAGAAATCGGACAAACGTCCTAATATCCTGGTAATTCTTGCTGATGACCTTGGCTATTCCGATTTGGGATGCTATGGTAGTGAGATTCATACTCCTAATTTGGATAAACTGGCACAAGAAGGAGTACGCTTTAATCATTTTTATAATGCAAGTCGTAGCTGCCCGACTCGTGCTTCTCTGTTGACGGGACTTTATCAGCATCAAGCCGGAATTGGACGAATGACCTTTGATGCTCACTTGCCTGGATATCGCGGAACACTCTCACGCAATGCCGTTACCATTGCCGAAGTGTTGAAAGAAGCCGGATATACCACCAGTATGGTTGGAAAATGGCATGTTGCCGAAACTCCTCTGCGTAAAGACCAACGCGAATGGCTGGCACACCGTGTCTTCCACGATACATTCTCTGATTTATGTCATTATCCGGTCAATCGTGGGTTTGATTCTCACTATGGAGTGATTTATGGAGTGGTGGATTACTTTGATCCGTTCAGTTTAGTAGAAGGTGAAGTGCCTATAAAGGAAGTACCTAAAGGATATTATATAACCCAAGCCCTTTCAGACCGCGCCGTACAGGAGGTAGAAGAATATGCAAAGGATGACAAACCATTCTTTATGTATCTGGCCTATACAGCACCGCATTGGCCGCTGCATGCACTTCCTGAAGATATTGAGAAGTATAAGGATACTTATAAAGTAGGTTGGGAAGCTATTCGTAATGCCCGCTACGAACGTCAGAAACAGTTGGGGATTTTCCCGGGAATGGATAACTTCTTGTCCGATCGTCAGTTCCATGACAAATGGGAAGATAATCTGCACGCAGAATGGGATGCTCGTGCAATGGCCGTTCATGCAGCAATGATTGATCGTGTAGATCAAGGAATTGGACAAGTGATCGAGGCTTTAAGAAAGACCGGACAACTTGATAATACATTGATTCTTTTCTTGTCTGATAATGGTTGCAGTAATGAAGACTGTCAGAACATGACTGGTGGCGAGAACGACCGTCCGGATATGACTCGTGATGGAAAGAAGATCATTTATCCGCGTAATAAACAAGTATTGCCTGGACCACAGACCACATACGCTTCATTGGGAGCCCGTTGGTCTAATGTAGCGAATACTCCGTTCCGTTTTTGGAAAGCTAAATCTTATGAGGGAGGTATCTGTACTCCGATGATTGCTCACTGGCCGAAAGGTATTAAAAAGAACGTGGGTGGCATGACATCTGAAATAGGACATGTGATGGATATCATGGCAACTTGTATTGATTTGGCGGATGCTGAATATCCTACGACATATAAAGGGCATGATATTCTTCCGCTAGAAGGAAAGAGCCTACTTCCTATCTTCAAGACCGGACATCGCAAGGGACACGATTATCTGGGCTTTGAACACTTCAACGAACGTGCTTTCCTTTCTAACGATGGCTGGAAATTGGTTCGCCCGAAAAATAACTCTCAATGGGAATTGTACAATTTGAATGAGGACCGGAGCGAGCAACATGATCTGGCAGCTAAATATCCCGAGAAAGTGGCAGAAATGTCAAAAGCATACGAAGCATGGGCTAAGCGTTGCATGGTAGAACCTTACCCGGGACAGAAAAAGAAATAACTGTCATTCCATTTAAAACTGAATGAATAATGGGGATGAAGAATTCCGGATCAGGAATAACTTCATCCCCATTAATAATATCTTCATCTGTATATGGGGTTATCTACAACCAGCACTATTGTTCCGTTTGTCCGATTGTAGAATACTTCATACTTCCTATTTGACCATCCTTACTCATCGTTTCCGCTTGAATAATCACCGGAGTGGAATATTGGTTATTATAACATTCAATCACAGCTTTTCCATTTCCATCTGTCTGTACAGACGGATTCCAGTATAACGTCCGCCTTTTGTCTACTTTGTCCATATACAATTCTTTAGTCGGGTAGGCAGGTGAATAATATTCCAGTGCATGAGTATATCCCTGAATGACCGTTTGCCGGGTACCAAGTACTGCAGTCTGACTTTTGTTCAATACATCGCGTCTGGGTAGGGGAATCAGGTAGAAAACACTGTATTTATCCAGTTTGCTGACGTCAATTCCCGTGCTATCCGTAACTTCAGACATTTTGCTGTTTTGGATGATGTCATCATCGATACCTCCGGTTCCTTTACTAATGATGATAGAAGCCAATCCATCCACTTCGGTCAGCATCATTTGAGTTTCTGTTTCGGACAAAATGTGATTATCCATGATATAGCAGATTGGTTTCTGCCGATAAGTATGCTTGTCATTGCTACGATCCCAGTAGAATTGTGGGCTTAACTTTTCCATTAATTCCGGAATAGTTGTGACAATCTTCCCATTGTCACGTAATAAATCTACAGAACGGCGTACATCGTAATAAGCGTCAATGCTCTTCTCATTGATTTTAGTAGCCATATTACTTCCTTGTCGGCGTTTACTTTTTATTTCCACTTCATCCAATACATAAAGCCCTTCTACTTTTCGGATAGAATCCATGTATAGAGAATCAAAATTCTCGGCTTTTTGTTGCCAGTAAGTAAGGTCTTTCCATTCCGGGTGAAGCTCCTTGTATCCATAAGCCCGGGGGGCAGGTGAGAAGTTACGGTCGATCAGAATGGATGCATCCTTGTTGCGTTCTTTACCGACTTTCCGGGTTTGGATCACCGCTTCCGTGATTCCTTCAAAATCCTCCACAGGAATGCTGAAACGACCATTTTCATCGGTCACGGTTCCTCCGGTGATAAACTGGTCATCTTTCTTCACTATCACGCTAAGTGCAATATCTTTCAGCTTATTTTTGAGGATCGTTGATTTAACCTGCCCGTTCAACACTAATTGAGCTTCCGGTAACTGCAACGGAGTGAAAGGAGAAGTAGAAATGGCTTGGCTCATATCATATTTACGCCATCCGTGCACCATCAATAAAATATCCAATTCCGTTTGCTTCCGGGGAGACGGCGATGCGAAATAATAACCGGGCTGATGGATATATCCTTTTAAATCAGATGTTAACAGCAAATCAGTGAAGATGTTATTGTCATACTCCAGATAATCTGACCGGACAGCATCCCGGATACTGACTGATACATCTCCCGATACCGGTTCTCCTTTGGCATTCTTTACCTGTAACTCACAACGAATAGGAGCGTAGGGTGCATACACCTCTTTCAGTCCCTCCGCAGATAGTTGCAGAGGAGCACGTGGATTAGAAAAGACAAAACGTTCGCATAACGTATTACCAGCCCGGTTGATGAGGCTGACTTGCAGTATGCCTGCCGGTAGTTTACGGGTAGGCAGAATGAACTCTTGTGGAGCGTCCGCCCGGCAACTAATCAATTGATGAACATACGGCCGCCCCTGATGACTGATAAATACAGCCAATGTGTCTTGAGGAGTAGCGGCATTGCAGGATACTTTCACCAAAAGGGCACCGGCATTGCTGATTGTATTCAATACATACCCGTTAGGCAACGCCTGTGGAAGGGTAAATTCATACTTTTTTCCTTGAAAATCGACTTTGGCAACAGCCGGTTGCGCAGAAGGCGTATATTCAAAATGCCCCATTCCATCGTGCAAAGTCTCGAAAGAAGTGATTTCTGTTCCTTCTTTGGTATAGATCGTTCCTGACAATGCTATATTCCCTTCGTTTTTACTCTCCGCCTTGAAAGCTACTTGCGAAGTCACTCCTTCCACTAATTGCCCTCCTTCGGGGAAAAAACGTACACTTAACTTCTCCTTTGTTTCCGACGGACGGTTCTCCATCGACGGACTAAGTTCGTAAGTCGTGATACTACGTTCCAGCTTATCACTATTCGCCAGTTGATAAATAGGGAAAGTACGTGAGAAATACTGCGGTTCATTGAAAGCAAGCATCCAGCGGGTATAGGCACGTACCTCGTAATAGCCGGATAACATGGAACGGGGAAGAACGAATTGTCCGTTCCCTTCTCCCTGTATCAGTTTGATGATTTGTTTATCTGCTATATGTCCTGTCTGGTCTACCAGCTCCACGTACAGAGGGCGGCTGATCGGACTGAAAGTCTGCTTTTCGGCGAGGGTGACATAAGCCTTGAACCAGATCGTATCTCCAACATAATAACTCGTGTTGTCAAAATGCAAATACGCTTTCTCCCGTGGAAAGTTGTTGGCGAATGTCTGTGCCTGGTTCATGTATTGTGCAAATACAGTTTTAGCAGGAGGTATTTCTCCCCATGCTATTGTTAATGATAAGCAAAAAGAAAGAAGAAAAGTAATTCGTTTGTTTTTCATTTCAGTAGGTTTTTAACTAAAATGCAAAGTTAGAATATATTAGCTTAAAAATAGAGAACTAATTGTTCAATAAAGGAAAAAAACTATTCATAGTAAAAATAAAAGTTCACAAAAGCGTTGTATGCCTGTTTGGTATCACATATACCTGATTTTGTTCTTTATTGATTAGCATTTTTCCTTCCTTTTGCATAAACTTCTCTACTTTTGTTTTCCAGATAATTGATAATACTATGGTAAAGAAGAATTTCTTAATGACTGCCCCCTTACTGATGGCATCGTTTTGTTCGGCACAAGAGAAGCCGAATGTCGTATTGATTATGGTAGATGATATGGGTTATTCCGATATCGGCTGCTACGGTGGAGAAATATTAACTCCTAATATTGATGCGTTAGCATCCAAAGGAGTACGTTTCACGCAATTCTACAACACTTCACGTTCTTGTCCCGCCCGGGCTAGTTTAATGACAGGATTATATCAGCACCAGGCGGGTATCGGGCAGATGTCCGAAGACCCGTTTAATCAACCCAATCAAAAGAGCCCGAACGACTGGGGAGTGCCGGGATATAAAGGATTCCTCAACCGGAACTGCGTCACGATAGCTGAAGTGCTGAAAGAAAGCGGTTACCATACTTATATGGCTGGTAAATGGCATTTGGGAATGCATGGAGAAGAAAAGTGGCCTTTGCAACGGGGATTTGAACGCTTCTACGGAATTTTGGCAGGTGCTTGCAGTTATCTCCGCCCGTCAGGAGGACGCGGCTTGACTCTTGATAACACGAAACTTCCGGCACCGGAAGCACCTTATTATACAACGGACGCGTTCACCGATTATGCAATCCGCTTCGTTGATGAACAGAAAGATGACAAACCTTTCTTCCTTTATTTAGCTTTTAACGCTCCTCATTGGCCGTTGCAGGCAAAAGAAGAAGACATTCAAAAGTTCACGAAGATCTATCGTGAGAAAGGATGGGATGAAATTCGTGAAGCAAGACGCAAACGGATGGCCAAGCTGGGAATCATCGAACCGAATACAGAGTTTGCCGAATGGGAAAACCGGAAATGGGATGAATTGACGGAACAGGAGAAAGATAAAGTAGCCTATCGGATGGCTGTTTATGCAGCACAGGTACATTGTGTAGATTATAATGTAGGAAAATTGCTGGATTACTTGAAAAAGAACCGTAAACTGGATAACACGCTTGTCATGTTTCTATCCGACAACGGTGCTTGTGCCGAACCTTACGCTGAATTGGGAGGCGGAAAAGTGTCTGAAATCAACGACCCGGCTTGTAGCGTATTCCCTTCTTACGGAAGAGCATGGGCACAGGTTTCCAATACTCCGTTCCGTAAATATAAATGCCGTTCGTATGAAGGAGGTATTTCCACCCCTCTCATCGTGTCGTGGAAAAGCAATCTGAAGAACAAAAAAGGAGAATGGTGCCGTGTTCCCGGTTATTTACCGGACATCATGCCAACTATTCTGGAAGCAACAGGAGCAGCCTATCCGGAAACTTATCACGGTGGAAACAAAATATATCCATTAGTAGGCAGCAGTCTTTTCCCGGCTATTCGGAAGAAAACAGACTCTTTGCATGAATATATGTATTGGGAACATCAGAACAATAGAGCGATCCGCTGGGGAAACTGGAAAGCAATCCGCGACGAGAAAGGAAAAGAGTGGGAATTGTACGATGTGGTTAAAGACCGTACCGAACGTAACAATCTGGCAGAACAGCACCCTGAAGTGCTTACCAAGTTAGTTGCTGAATGGGAGAAATGGGCGAATGCAAACTTTGTGTTACCCAAACATCCGAAGAAATAAAGGAGGAACACAAAATGAAGAAATTACTAGTAAGTGCATCCGTAGCCTTGGGAGCCACCAGCCTGTCTTTTGCCCAGCAAACGGAAAAACCGAACTTTCTATTGTTCATAGCCGACGACTGTTCTCATTATGACTTAGGCTGTTATGGAAGTGTTGATTCGAAAACTCCGAATATCGACCACTTTGCCACACAGGGAGTACGTTTCACACAAGCCTATCAGGCTGTTCCGATGTCGTCGCCTACCCGGCATAATCTATATACAGGTGTATGGCCTGTACGCAGCGGAGCTTACCCTAACCATACTTGTGCCAATGAAGGAACATTGAGCGTTGTACATCACCTGCAACCGTTGGGGTATAAAGTCGCATTGATCGGGAAATCGCATATTGCCCCGAAATCAGTATTTCCTTTCGACCTTTATGTACCTCCTTTGAAAGGTGGGGACTTGGATTTTGAAGCAATTCAGAAATTTATTTCCGATTGCAAGGCGAAAGGCGAACCTTTCTGTCTGTTTGTAGCTTCCAATCAACCGCATACTCCCTGGAATAAAGGAGATGCCTCTCAGTTTAATGCAGACAAACTGACGCTGCCTCCTATGTATGTAGATATTCCCCAGACACGCGAGTTGTTTACTCGTTATCTGGCAGAGATCAATTTTATGGATCAGGAATTCGGCAACGTCCTTTCTATCCTGGATCAGGAAAAAATGACGGATAAATCAGTTGTCGTATATTTGAGCGAGCAAGGCAACAGCCTGCCTTTTGCCAAATGGACTTGTTATGATGCGGGGGTACACTCTGCCTGCATCGTTCGTTGGCCGGGAGTGGTTAAGCCGGGAAGCGTAAGTGACGCGTTGGTAGAATACGTAGATATTGTCCCTACTTTTGTCGACATAGCAGGAGGAAAGCCGCAGGCAAAAGTAGATGGCAAAAGTTTTAAACCGGTATTGACAGGCAAAAAGAAAGAACACAAGAAATATTCTTTCTCCCTTCAGACCACGAGAGGCATCAATGCCGGATCGCCTTATTATGGAATCCGTTCAGTATATGATGGCCGATACAGATATATTGTCAATCTCACCCCGGAAGCCACTTTCCAGAATGTTGAAACAAAATCTCCTTTGTTTAAAGAGTGGAAAAGTCTGGCAGAAACGGATAGTCATGCAAAAGCGATGACGACTAAATACCAGCATCGCCCAGCTATCGAATTGTATGATGTGAAGAACGACCCGTATTGTATGAAGAATCTGGCGGAGGACACGAAACAAGCTTCTACCATCAGTCGCCTGGATAAAGAACTGAAACGCTGGATGAAGGATTGTGGAGACGAAGGACAACCTACCGAAATGCGTGCCTTCGAACACATGCCGGGAAAGAGAAAATAAGCCGTCACACATCAAAACGAATAAAACACAGAATGTTATTTATAAATCGTATATCATGAAAAGAGAATTTTTTGGTTTGCTTTGTGGATGTACTCTGCTTCCGGCATTTCTTCATGCGCAGACAGAGCGTCCTAATATTGTGATTGTATTGGCCGACGATTTAGGTTGGGGAGATGTAGGGTTTCATGGTAGTGAAATCAAGACTCCCTGTCTGGATGCTTTGGTAGGTGAAGGAGTGGAACTCGAACGCTTCTACACTTCTCCCATCAGTACGCCTACCCGTGCAGGATTGATGACGGGACGTTATCCGAACCGGTTTGGTGTCCGTTCGGCTGTTATTCCGCCTTGGCGTGAGGACGGACTGGATGAGAATGAAGAAACGATGGCCGATATGCTGGCACGTAACGGATATAAGAACAGAGCCATTATTGGTAAATGGCATCTGGGACATACCAAGAAAGTGCATTATCCGATGAATAGGGGCTTTTCGCATTTCTATGGTCATCTGAACGGTGCGATAGATTATTTCGACCTGACGCGTGAAGGTGAACTGGACTGGCATAATGACTGGGAAACTTGCCATGACAAAGGATATTCTACCGAATTGATAACCAAAGAAGCCATCCGCTGTATCGATGCTTACGAGAAAGAAGGTCCGTTTATGTTGTATGTGGCCTATAATGCGCCTCATACACCTTTGCAGGCACAAGAAAAAGATATAAAACTCTATACTGACAATTTCGACAGCCTGACACCGAAAGAACAGAAGAAAGTGACTTATAGTGCAATGGTTTCCTGTATGGACAGGGGAATCGGTGCTATTGTAGACGCCTTGAAGAAGAAAGGAATTATGGACAATACATTCTTTATCTTCTTTAGTGATAACGGCACTGCCGGTGTTCCGGGATCCTCATCAGGACCTTTACGCGGACATAAATTTGACGAGTGGGATGGAGGCGTACACGCACCTGCTGTTCTTTATTGGAAGAAAGCAGAGAAACAATATAAGAACTTGAGCTCACAAGTGACAGGTTTTGTTGACCTTGTTCCCACATTGAAAGATTTGGTAGGAGATCACAGCCGGCCGAAACGCGAATATGACGGTATCAGCATCCTTCCTGTACTAAACGGTAAAAAGACCTGTATCGACCGCAACTTTTATCTGGGACACGGAGCAGTAGTCAATAAAGACTATAAACTGATAAGAAAAGGTATGAAACCGGGGCTTGATCTGAAACAGGACTTCTTGGTTGATTATAAAACGGATCCTTACGAAAAGAAAAACGCCAGCGCAGGCAATGAGAAGATTGTAAAGGCCCTGTATCAGGTTGCCTTGAAATATGACACGATCACTCCTTGCATACCGGAGGTACCATACGGTAAAGGTCGTGACGGATTCAAGGCTCCTAAAGAATGGAAAGTAGTACGTTGAATCTGTTAATCCTATGAGTTGAAAAAAGATGGAAAAATCAATGATTAGCATGTGCCTTTTAGGCGGGTTGGCGATAGGGAATGGGTTTGCCCAAACTCCTTCGAAGCCTAATATATTATTAATCATAGCCGATGACTGTTCCTATTACGATATAGGCTGTTTCGGAGCTGTCAACAACAAGACTCCCCACATAGACGCATTGGCTCGACAGGGGATAAAGTTCAACAGTGCGTATAACTCTGTTTCGATGAGTACGCCTACCCGGCATTGCGTTTATACAGGTATGTATCCGATGCATCATGGCGGTTACGCCAATCATAGCTCGGTCAATGCCGATGTAAAATCTCTCCCTACTTATCTGGGAAATTTGGGTTATCGGGTTGGATTGGCCGGAAAGTGGCACATCAAACCTTTGGCTAATTTCCCCTTCGAAAAAGTACCGGGATTTCCTGAAGGATGTACAAGTACAAACACTGACTATCATACCAAAGGTATCGAAAAGTTTATGGAGCGTGATGCTTCCCAACCTTTCTGCCTAGTCTTAGCCTCTATCAATTCGCATGCTCCCTGGACGGGTGGTGACGCTTCTGTCTTCGACCGGAAGAAACTTCAGTTGCCGCCGCAGTTTATTGATACGGAAGTAACGCGTGAATACTATGCCAGATATTTGGCTGAAGTCGGTTTGCTCGACCAACAGGTGGGTGACGCTATGCAGATTCTGAAAGATAAGGATCTGCTGCAGAACACTCTTGTCATTTTCATATCCGAACAAGGTACGCAATTTGCCGGAGCCAAATGGACCAATTGGAGTGCCGGTGTCAAGTCGGCAATGGTTGCTTCCTGGCCCGGTGTCATTAAACCCGGTACAGAGACTTCTGCCATCGTGCAATATGAGGACCTTCTTCCTACGTTTATCGATGTTGCAGGTGGAGAGGTTCCTGACGTGATAGATGGAAAGAGTCTGGTAGATGTATTTCAAGGGAAGACAAAGACACACCATAAATATGCTTACCATGTCCACAACAATGTTCCGGAAGGTCCGGCATATCCAATCCGTTCTATTTCAGACGGACGCTATCGTCTAATCTGGAACTTGACTCCGGAGGAAACATACGTAGAAAAGCATATTGAAAAGGCAGAATGGTATCTCTCCTGGAAAGCACAGGACACGGATCAGGCACATAAAATCATGAACCGTTATAAGAATCGTCCCGAGTTCGAATTATATGATATCAAGAAAGATCCGTTTGAGATGAATAATCTGGCGGATGTGAAGAAATATAGTAAGAAAAAAGCCGAACTGACGATGGAGCTTCAAAAATGGATGAAACAGCAAAATGATACCGGAGCTGATAAAGACCGGCCGCGTGCTCCTAAGAATAAGCAGAAGAAAGCAGCCAATGTATAATATTCGTAATGCTACCGCTTGTTGCTCTCTGAAAGAGATTTATCTTTTTTATTTCTCATTTCTCATAAAATCTAGATAATGAGTTTATAATCAGTAATATATAGTATGAGAAATGCTTTCTATGCAGGCATTTCTCATACTTTTCACAGATATTTTAACGAAAAAACGGCTATTTCTCATTCGTTTTTCAATGATTTCTCATACATCTGCCCTGTATTCATCCTGTATTTCTCATACATTTCTCATGATGACTGCATAGACGATGGTTGCTGATCTTATTTACATTGAAAACAGATGAAGGGTACTTATCATTCAAACAACCCTATGCCGGCATGTTTTTCATTCGTTATCGTCCAGTTATTGATAGAGCATCTCCATCGTTCCACTAGAGTGACGAGGGTTGTTCACTAGAGTGCATAGATTCGTTCACTGGAGTGAAAAGACTTGTCTACTGGAGTGGAACGATTGAGATGTCAGTCAGATAATCCGGGCATGTCGGTTGGAAAACATGAAGAGATAGGTTATATCATACATAAACTATAGCTTTAATACATTCAATATATGAATAAACTAATCACAATCTCCTCTGCGCTTCTTACAGCAGCTGCTGTAAAAGCGCAGACCCCCAATATTGTATTTATATTGGCAGATGATTTGGGTTATGGAGACATCTCGGCCTTTAATCCCGAATCTAAAATCCATACTCCTAACATTGACAAACTGGCCGAGCACGGGATTGCCTTTACGGATGCCCATGCTTCTTCCGCTTTATCCACTCCTTCCAGATATTCTCTTCTGACTGGAAGGTATCCGTGGCGAACCAAGCTGAAACGAGGTGGTCTTGATGGCGATTCGCCTGCAATGATTGATCCTGAACGTCGCACAATCGCGCAAATGTTTTCAGCGAATGGCTATAATACCGCTTGTATCGGTAAATGGCACTTAGGTTGGGACTGGGGATATACGAACAATGGCAGAAGCATGAAAGATATAGATTTCTCGCTTCCAATCAAGAACGGACCCACCGACAGAGGATTTGATTACTATTTCGGCATACCCGCTTCATTGGATATTTCTCCCTATGTTTATGTGGAAAATAACAAAGCAACCTCTATCCCCGATCATGTGATAGAACCCCAGAAAAAGAATCTGGCATTACTGATGCACGGAGGAATGGCAGGAGCCGATTTCAAGCCGGAAGAATGTTTTCCCAACATCATTCGTCATAGCCTGAACTATATCAATGAGCAGAAAGACAGCAAGAAGCCGTTTTTCTTATATTTGCCTATTACAGCTCCTCACACCCCTATATTGCCTTCGAAAGAGTTTCAGGGTAAAACCAGTATCGGTCCTTATGGCGATTTCGTAGTCATGATAGACGATATGGTGCGCCAAATCGTAAAAACATTGAAGAAGAACAAGCAACTGGATAATACCATCATTGTCTTTGCTTCGGATAATGGGTGTGCCGGTTATATCGGCGTGAAAGATATGGAAAAGAAAGGACATTTTCCTAGTTACATCTACAGAGGCTACAAAAGCGATATTTACGAAGGTGGACACAGAATTCCCCTTATTGTCTCCTGGAAAGGAAAATATGGGAAAGAGACAAATAACTCTTTAGTCTCATTGATAGACTTTTATGCCACTTTTGCTCAAATGCTTAACCACAATTTGGAGACAGAAGAAGCTGTTGACAGTTACAGTATGTGGCCGATATTGAGTAAGAAAGGTGCTTCTGCGCGTAAAGACTTGGTGCACGAAGCGGGGGAGGGGTATTTATCTTTGCGTACTTCCCAACTGAAATTGGTGTTCTACGGAGGTTCGGGTGGCTTTTCTTATCCTGTTAAACCCTCCGATGTAGGAAAATTCCCTCCGATGCAATTGTTCGATATCGTGAAAGATCCTTCGGAAAAAGAAAACATTATCGGTGATAAGCGTTACGAAAATGAGGTGAAAGAAATGAAACGGGCTATGAAGCAATATGTAGAGAATGGTCGTTCTACTCCTGGTGAAAAAGTATCGAATGATACGAAGAATAGTTGGAATCAGGTAAAGATCTTCATGCAGGAAGAATAAGCATTTCTGAAAAAGAATATGAATATAAAAAAACAGCACCCTGAATAGACTTTCAGAGGTGCTGTTTTTAGTTCAACAAGGAAAAGAGTATTATTCTATTTATTATTTATTCAGAGAGTTACAGATCTGTTGGTTGATTTCTCTGACTTTAGCTTCATTCATCTTGATAACTTTACGGTCATAAGTCATCAGACCGTTGATTTCACCTTCTACGTCTGTTGTCTGGGTATATACGGCAGCAGAGAATCCTTTCTGGATCAATTCCAACAGATGTTTGCCATATTTAATGTATTCGTTCGTTACTTCGTCCGATGTATTGAACTTCACATAACCCCAGTTTTTCTTGTCATTCACCCAAGTGTTTCCTTCTACTACCAAGCCGATACCTCCATATTCACCCAATACGGTAGCGCGTCTCGGATCGTAAAGGAACATGTTCGGGCCCGGATAGTGGTGAAGGTCAAGAATATCGCCACAAGTATAGTGATTACCACCACTGGCAGGATTCACCAGGCGGCTAGGATCATATTCTTTGGTCCATGCTACGATTTCCGGAGTCTTGAATTGTCCCCATGCTTCATTGAAAGGAACCCATACGGCAATACTCGGATAGGAATACAGGCAGTCGATGATTTCTTTCCACTCTTTGCGGTAGTTAGCTTCCGAAGCAGCGGAACGAATCACTTCTCTGCCGTTAAAGTAGTTGCGTGCCTGCCACTGTGGGCTAGGACCACCGTTCGGCATATCTTGCCATACGATCAATCCTAATTGGTCGCAATGAGTGTACCAGCGTGCAGGTTCTACTTTGACGTGCTTACGTACCATATTGTAGCCGAAGTCTTTCGTCTTCTTCAAGTCATAAACCAATGCCTCGTCTGTCGGTGCAGTATATAAACCGTCAGGCCACCATCCCTGGTCGAGCGGACCGAACTGGAAATAGTCTTTGTTGTTCAATTGCAGGCGAGTGATACCATTCTGACCTTTGCGGATAGAATATTTACGCATAGCCGTATAACTCTTTACCTGGTCTATTGCTTTTCCGTCTTTATACAGAGTCACTTCCATGTTGTAGAGGAAAGGAGAGTCCGGAGACCACAGTTTAGCATTGGCAGGCATTGCCAGTTCAACGGGTACTCCGTTCAACGCTGCACCTTTGGCTACAAGGTTCTTGCCATCGAATACTTTTACTTCCACTTTGTCTGCAGAGGTCGTATTGGCAGCAACTTCTACCTTAACAGAATTATTGTCAATATCGGGAGTAGTTTTCAGATTAGTGATGTATTGTGTTGCAACCGGTTCCAACCACACTGTTTGCCAGATACCTGTAACCGGAGTGTACCAAATGCCATGAGGATTTGCTATTTGCTTTCCTCTGGGTTGTTCGCCACGATCTGAAGGGTCCCATACTTTTACTACCAAGTCATTATTCCCTTTATTAAGTACAGAAGTAATATCGAAGTAGAAAGGAGTAAATCCGCCTGTGTGTTCGCCTACTTTTACATCGTTCACCCAAACTTCTGCTTTCCAGTCTACTGCTCCGAAGTGCAACAGGATTTGTTTACCACGCCAGGCAGAAGGAACATCAAAAGTGCGTTGGTACCACAGCTCTTCTTTCTCGTTTATCATTTTACCTACGCCCGATAAAGACGATTCTACGGCAAAAGGAACAAGAATATCACCTTGGTAAGCAGCAGGCGTAGGATCACCCTTCTTTGTGATTGCATATTTCCAAAGCCCGTTCAGGTTTTTCCAGTCACTGCGTTCCATGATAGGACGCGGATATTCCGGCAATACGTTTTTAGGGTCAAGCTGTTCACCCCACGATGTCTTGATTTTGTCACCGGCAGGTTTCCATTGAGCAAAAGTCGAACTGCATAGAGCCAATGCAAGTAGCATTGTTAGAAAATTCTTTTTCATGTTCATGGTATAAAAATATAGTTAGTTATTAGATATAAATTCTATTAAAAGGATATTGCAAAGAAAGGGGAATTAAAAGAGAATAAAGGAAATTTACCGTTCAAAAAACAATAAATTCTCTTCTTTTTGATCAAATAAAGAGTTTTTTGCTAATAAAACGGACTGTTGACTAATTTTTGTCCTTTATTGAATGGCTATTTTCGTAACTTATCGGAAAGATTGCCGAACTTTGGGTGTGAGTAATTCATATACTTTTTGTTACTAACTTATTACGATGCTATTATGAATAGAAAAGTTTTATTCTCAATCTCGGCTGTTTCCGGTATGATAAATATCATCCCAATGTCAGCACAAACACCCAAACCCAATGTTGTTATCATCATGACCGACCAACAGCGAGCTGATTTGTGTGGTCGCGAAGGTTTTCCGATGGCTGTGACTCCTTTTGCCGATTCTCTGGCATTGAGCAATGTGTGGTTTGATAAAGCGTATACGGTAGCTCCTGCTAGTATGCCTGCGCGTTGTTCCATGTTTACAGGACGTTATCCAACTGCTACGCATGTCCGTACTAATCATAATACTCCTGATATGTATTATAAGAAAGATATGCTCGAAGTGTTTAAGGAACAAGGATATAAAACTGCGTTAGTAGGTAAGAACCATGCGCATGTGAAAGGGAAAGACTTTGATTATTGTGAGGAATATTTTCATTGGGGAAAGAATCAGCGTGATACGCAGGAAGATAAGGACTTTGCATATTTTCTGAATAATAAAGCGAGAGGACAATATTTAGAACCTACTTCTTTCCCGGCAGAAGCGCAGAACCCGGTGAAGATTGTCACTAAAGCCTTAGCTTGGGCGAAACAGCAAAAAGATTCAGCATTCTTTATGTGGGTTTCAATGCCTGAACCGCATAATCCATATCAGATATCAGAGCCTTATTTCTCAATGTTTTCTCCGGAAAAGATACCGGCAACTTTGACTGGCCGGAAAGATTTATCTAAAAAAGGAAATAAGTATGAGATTTTGGCGGAATTGGAAGATACATCCTGCCCGAACCTGGCAGAAGATCTTCCTCGTTTGCGTGGAAATTATTTAGGAATGCTTCGGCTGATTGATGACCAGACCAAACGTTTGGTTGAGGGGTTTAAAGCTGCCGGACTTTATGAAAACACCATTTTTGTAATCCTGTCAGACCACGGAGATTATTGTGGGGAATATGGCTTGATTCGTAAAGGTGCGGGAGTGCCCGAATGTCTCACCCGTATTCCAATGATTTGGGCAGGATACGATATTCATCCGCAAAATGCTCCAATGGATGCGCATGTTTCTATTGCTGATATCTTTCCCACCATTTGTACGGCTATCGGTGCAGATATACCTATCGGAGTGCAGGGACGCAGTTTATGGCCGATGCTGACTGGTAAGTCATATCCTCAGAAAGAGTTTTCAAGCATTATGGTGCAGCAAGGTTTCGGTGGTGAAGATTTTACTCGGGATGAACCGTTGACATTTGTTAAAGAGGGGGCTTTGCAACCCAATAAAATAGCTCACTTTGACGAACTGAATACCTGGACACAAAGCGGAACTGAACGTATGGTCCGCAAAGATGACTGGAAACTGGTACTTGACAATTATGGTCGTGGTGAACTATATAACTTAAAAGCCGATCCTTCCGAGATTAATAATCTTTATAATAAAAAGAAATATGCCTCCAAACAAATGGAATTGCTGGAAGAATTGATGACTTGGGAACTCCGTGTACAAGACCCATTGCCCGTGCCAAGAAATCGTTATCATTTTAAGCGGAATCCATATAACTATCATTTTGAAGATAAAAAACAGAACTGAATAACTAGAACTTCTGTATCAGTGAGATTCTTTTGTTATTCAGAAAATATTCATTGCCATGGGAGGATTAAAACGCTCATATCTTGGCTCTGAAAGTACAGAATGTCATTAGTTCTGATTGTCTGGAGAACCCGAAGGCTTAGCTATCGGTTCTCCGGCTTTGTCCGGGATGCCCAATACAGGCATCCCGTCTTTATCCCACTCTATTTTTTGCAAGCGGGGAGAACGTGAGTCCATAGCACCCGGAGCATCATTCGGTATCTGACGGGCATGATAAAGCATATAACATTCCTTTCCATCCGGTGAAGAGACGAAAGAACTGCCGCCGGGGCCAAAAACTTCATTCTCCGGTTCCTGCTGAAATACGGGTGTCGGATGTTTCTTCCAGGAAGCAGGGTCCAATAGGTTGGCATTGGCGTCTGCTGTCAGTAATCCTACACAATAATAGGGAGTCCAGCTACCGCTGGCGGAATAAAAAATGCATACTTTATCTTTATTCTTCGGCTGAAAGAAATGAGGTGCTTCGTTCACATGGATCGGATAGGCTGTTTTGCTGCCATCGGGATTCACCCATTGACACTCCCATTCATATTCAGGTTTGGAAATCAGGACTCTGTCGGAAGAAAGAGTCCATGGATTTTCCATCGAAGCGATGTAAATACATTGTGTTTCGCTGTCAATCCTTCGTTTTTGCCATCCGCACCAAATCATGTAACGCTGTCCGTTGTGCTCGAAAGTACTCGCATGAATTGCCCAGTTGTTGTCTTTGTCGGTCGGGATGCGCCCTTTCATGACAAACTTACCCTCTGTAGGAATATTAGCTTCATTCTCAATTACATAAATCTGGTGATTGTCCATGTTGCCATCGTCTGCAGCGAAGTAAATATACCATTTGTTGTTGATGCGATGCATTTCGGGAGCCCATAAGTGATGGGAGTTACTAGGGTCGGTTGGTATCCATACAGGCTTTTTAAGACTATCGTTCAAGTTTGTAATATCACTGGTTTCCCAAAGCACGATTCTGCTTTCAGCACCTTGTGTATAATAATATTTCCCTTCATGAAAAACGGCCCATGGTTCTGCTCCCCTTTCACGTAACGGATTTGTATAAGTAGCTCCTGTTACGGCTTCCTTTTTCGGCTCTGTTTTCTTCTTGGGTTGACAGGATGCACAAATAATGACTAAAAGTACGGCTAATAATAACAATCTGCTTTTCATGGCATTTTTCATTTAATAATGACACTGCAAAGAAAGCACAAAATCTTGATAAATCATCTTTTTTTTGCAGATTGGTTAGTATTTATCCTTAATTGGTTGGTATTTATTGAATTTCTAGTTGTTTTTTCTCATCTTTGTAGCACGAACTTTAAAATTGATATTGTATGAAACTGAAGCACTTTATTCTTCTTAGTATTATTTGCTGTTCCCAGTCTGTATTTGGACAAAAAGCCAATCAACAACTGAAGACGAGTGGCAATCCTGTATTCCCGGGATGGTATGCCGATCCGGAAGGAGTTGTATTTGGGGATGAATACTGGATTTATCCTACGTATTCAGCACCTTATGATGAACAAACCTTCATGGATGCTTTTTCGTCTAAAGACCTGGTGAATTGGACAAAGCATCCGAAAGTGTTATCAAAAGAGAATATAAGTTGGTTTAAACGTGCTTTATGGGCACCTGCCGTGATTCATGCGAATGATAAATATTATATATTCTTCGGTGCGAATGATATCCAAAGCAATAATGAACTGGGCGGTATTGGTGTAGCTGTGGCCGACAATCCTGCCGGACCATTCAAAGATGCGCTAGGCAAACCTCTGATTGATAAATTTGTAAATGGTGCGCAACCGATCGATCAGTTTGTTTACAAAGACGATGACGGACAGTATTATATGTATTATGGTGGCTGGGGACATTGTAATATGGTGAAATTGGCCCCGGACTTGTTGAGTATCGTGCCGTTTGAAGATGGTACCCTTTATAAGGAAGTAACCCCCGAAAAATATGTAGAGGGACCTTTCATGTTGAAACGTAACGGAAAATACTATTTTATGTGGTCGGAAGGCGGTTGGACCGGACCGGATTATTGTGTCGCTTATGCAATTGCCGACTCACCGTTCGGACCTTTCAAAAGAGAAGCGAAAATATTACAGAGAGATCCCAATATTGGAACAGGGGCCGGCCATCATTCAGTTGTAAAAGGGCCGGGAGAGGACGAATGGTACATCATTTATCATCGCCATCCTTTGGGTGAAACGGATGGAAACGCTCGTGTGACCTGCGTTGACCGTATGTACTTTGATAAAGATGGAAAAATAAAACCCATAAAGATGACTTTCGAGGGAGTAGAGGCAAGCCCATTGAAGTAAAATCTGAAAAGTTCGGCCCATCCGTAATTAATATTTTAATAAAGATGGGCTTTTTTTGATTTATTGTTTTATTTTTGTCCTTATAAATTAAACATACTTATTATAATGAAGTCAGATATACACACTCTTTCCGATTCTCTTTTGTGGAAAAGGTTTCTCGAAGGAGATTCGAGTGCGTATAACCAAATCTATAATCGAACGGTGCAAGATCTGTTTCGATTTGGGCTATTATATACTTCAGACAAAGAATTAATCAAAGATTGCATACATGATGTGTTTGTGAAAATTCACATGAATCGTGCAAAATTGGCCCCAACTGATAATATTGCAGCTTATTTGACGGTAGCGTTGAAAAACACTCTTTTTAATGCGCTTAAAAAAACAACAGACTCTCTTCCATTTGATGAAATAGGTGAGAGAGAAGAAACGGTTGACGAATCCCCTTCCACTCCGGAAACTATATATATTAATAATGAACAGGAACAACTAGTTCAGGCAACCGTACATAATATGATGTCTGTATTGACGGACAGACAGCGTGAAATTATTTATTATCGATATATCAAAGAGATGAGTATCGATGAAATAAGTAAAGTGACAGATATGAATAATCAATCTGTTTCTAACTCTATTCAACGGGCTTTGGGACGTATCCGGGACTTATTTAAGAGAAAATAAGAGAGAATAACCAGCCCATTTTTCCTGCCTACCAAAAAAAAGTGGAAAAAAACTTCGAAAAAGGTGAGTATAAAATGAAAGTACAACTGTTATCCATACGTAAAGACAATGAAAATGATGAACTCTGAACAAAAACATACAGATTTTTCCCTATATACTTTTGAAGAATTCCTTCAGAATGATTTCTTTATTTCTTCCATGAATAACCCTACGGAAGAAACACAGAAGTTTTGGGATGAATTTGAATGGTTGAATCCTTCTAATATAGATGAATATATAGCTGCAAAAAGATATTTGGAGGTTTTTTCAAAAGAGAAAGAAGAAGTGCTTTCAAACGAGGAAACGGATGATTTATGGACTCGTATTCAGGCAACCAATATAAATAAGGAGAAGGCGAAACGTAAGAACTATTTCTTGATAGGATTGAGCTCGGCGGCCAGTGTTGCCATTCTTGTGGGATGTTTCTTCTTGTTAAAGAGTTATTCTTCGATGCTGGACCCGGATATTGCCACCTTTGCAGTGAATACCAAAGCTGATTTGCCTCTGACGGAAGAAACACTGTTGATTTTGGCGGAAGATAACGTAGTGAGCCTGAAAGAAAAAGAAACGGAGATTACGTATGATTCCGTAGAAATCAAAACAAATCAGGAAAGTATACAAAAGGAAAAATCGGCTGCTTACAATCAATTGGTCATTCCGCGTGGAAAGCGATCGGTATTGACGTTTGCCGATGGATCTAAAGTCTGGGTGAATGCCGGCACAAGAGTGATTTATCCGGTAGAGTTTGAAAAAGACAAACGTGAAATCTATGTGGATGGAGAAATCTACATAGAAGTAGCCAGAGATGAAAACCGCCCTTTCTATGTGCGGACCAAAGATATGAATGTCAGGGTGCTTGGTACTAAATTTAATGTAACGGCGTATGAGTCGGAAGCAATTAGAAGTGTAGTGCTGGCGCAAGGATGTGTTCAGGTAGAGACAGCCCGGACTCCGAAAGCGATTTTGGCTCCTAATCAGATGTTCAGTTCTGCCGATGGAAAGGAAAATATATCACAAGTAGATGTAGAACAGGCAATATCGTGGATAAATGGACTCTATTGTTTCCAAAGTGCCGATTTGGGAATAGTCTTGCAACGCCTGTCTACCTATTATGGTGTGAATGTAGAATTTGACCCAGCGCTAAGTAAAATAAAATGTTCCGGAAAAATCGATTTGAAAGACAACTTTGAAACAGTTATTAATGGATTAACCTTTGTTGCACCAATTTCTTATGCCTATGATGAACAGTATAAAACGTATCGAGTAGTAAAGAAATAGATATGAAAAGATAAGATAACAAACTAATCTAACTCCCGTATTTTATGGTAATTATTGAAGAGAGTGGATGATACGAACTATCATCCAGATGGGACTTGTGTGCCCATGAATGTTTAGATACAGAAAATAATATTATGAGAAATTTTTAACATGTTTAATATGAAAAATGCAATTAGAGAACGAAAGAGTAAGGTTCTCGGGCTATTCCTGTGCTTTTTACTTCTTGGAATGGACTACTCTTTCGCAAGTTACAACAATTATTCTCAATTTAAGACCCTTTCGGTCAGCGTGAGTAACTCGACGTTGAGAGAAGTGCTTAAAACAATAGAGAAAAGTAGTCAATTTGTTTTCTTCTATTTAGATGACGCTGTCAATTTAGACCGTAAGGTATCTATCGACAGTAAGAATAAGAATATAGAAGAAATTCTTTCTGAACTTTTTGAAGGTACTTCGTGTACTTATCGGATCTCTGACAGGCAAATATTTATTTCCGGAAAAGCCCCTGCTTCAACCGGGCAGCAACAGAATAAGCGGAAAATATCCGGACGTGTCACTGATATAAAAGGAGAACCGCTTATTGGGGTGAACGTTACTGTGGATGGAGATGCAAACGGTTCAATTACGAATATGGATGGTTTGTATGAGATATTTGTAACCAAGAAGAGCGTAGTGCTTAAATTTACCTATATCGGGTTTAAAACTTCTGAAATACGAACCAATGCTTCGACCAACATTTATGATGTCACCTTGGAAGAACAAGTGAACGAATTGGAAGAGACTGTTATTGTGGGTTATGGTACCCAGCGTAAAATAAGTAATATCGGTGCACAGTCTTCCATGAAGATGGAAGATATTAAGACGCCTTCTGCCAGTTTAACAACTACATTGGCAGGTCGTTTGGCGGGTGTTGTGGCTGTACAACGTACAGGAGAACCGGGAAAAGATGCAGCTGATATCTGGATTCGTGGTATTTCCACTCCCAACACTTCTTCTCCGCTGGTATTGGTGGATGGAGTGGAACGTTCGTTCAATGACATCGATCCGGAAGATATTGAATCGTTGACAACGCTGAAAGATGCATCAGCAACAGCTGTGTATGGTGTACGTGGTGCTAATGGCGTAATTTTGATTAAAACCAAACCGGGAAAGGTAGGAAAACCGACAGTGAGCGCGGATTATTATGAATCGTTTACCCGTTTTACGAAGATGGTCGATTTGGCAGACGGCATTACTTATATGAATGCAGCCAACGAGGCAATGCGTAATGACGGTATTGCTACGAAATATACAGAAGATCAAATACGTAACACGATTGCCGGCAAGGATCCTTATCTATATCCGAATGTGGATTGGTTGAAAGAAATCTTTAATGATTGGGGACATAATCGCCGTGTGAATGTAAATGTACGCGGTGGTAGCGAGAAAGTCGCTTATTATGCATCAGTCAGCTATTTTAATGAGACAGGTATGACGGTGACTGATAAGAATATCAACACCTATGACTCCAAAATGAAATATAGCCGTTATAACTTTACTACCAATTTGAATATCGATGTAACTCCTACTACTAAGGTCGAGATCGGTGCGCAAGGTTATCTGGGAGAAGGAAATTATCCGGCCATCTCTTCTGCCGATTTGTATAATGCGGCAATGTCTATCTCACCGGTTGAATATCCGAAGATGTTCTTTGTTAACGGAGAAGCCTATGTACCGGGAACTTCAACCAATAACAACTTTAATAACCCTTATTCGCAGGCTACACGTCGTGGCTATGATAATCTGACGAAAAATCAGATTTACTCTAATTTGCGCGTCACACAGAATTTGGATATGCTCACGAAAGGACTGAAACTGACTGCTATGTATGCATTCGACGTATACAATGAGATACATGTACATCAGGACCGTGCGGAGTCTACCTACAACTTCCTGGACACTAGTGTTCCTTACGATATGAATGGGCAGCCTATTTTGCAACGTATTTATGAAGGAAGTAACGTGTTAAGCTATAAACAGGAAACGAGTGGTAACAAAAAGACCTATTTGGAGGCTTCCTTGAACTATGACCGGACATTCAACGACGATCATCGTGTCAGTGCGTTATTCCTGTTCAATCAGCAATCCAAACTATTATATCCGAAAGGAACACTGGAAGATGCGATTCCGTATCGTATGATGGGTATTGCCGGCCGTGCCACTTATTCATGGAAAGACCGTTACTTCGCAGAATTCAACATCGGTTATAACGGCGCCGAGAACTTTTCGCCTAAACATCGTTTCGGAACTTTCCCTGCATTTGGTGTAGGGTGGGTTGTTTCAAATGAGAAATTCTGGCAACCTCTGTCGAAGGCAGTTTCTTTCTTGAAGATACGTTATACGGATGGTAAAGTGGGTAATAGCGAAGTTTCCGACCGTCGTTTTATGTATCTGGATCAGATGAAAGAAAATGGAGACTATGGTTATAAATTCGGACCGAATGGAACTAAGTGGTCCGGTTATGAAACAGTGAATATGGCTGTTGACCTGATTTGGGAAGAATCTCGCAAACAAGACTTGGGTATTGACCTTAAGCTATTTAATGACGACCTGTCTATTGTGTTCGACTTGTTTAAAGAACGTCGTGAAAACATCTTGTTGAAGCGTGAACATTCTATACCTTCATTCTTGGGATACAACACATCTGCTCCTTACGGAAACATCGGTATCATAGAAAATAAGGGATTTGACGGAACGATCGAGTATAACAAGCGTATCAATAAAGACTGGGTAATTGCGCTTCGTGGTAATGTCACCTTTAATAAGGATAAATGGATTCAAGGAGAATTGCCGGAACAGAAATACGAATGGATGAACCAATATGGGCACAACATCAATGGAGTGAAAGGATATGTTGCCGAGGGACTGTTCACTCAAGCTGAAATAGATGATATGGCACGTTGGGAATCTTTGTCGGATGCCAATAAAGCAATTACTCCCAAACCGTTTGCGTCACAGTTTGGAACAGTGAAAGCCGGAGATATCAAATACAAGGATTTAAACAATGACGGTCAGATAGATGCATACGACCAGACTTACATTTCTCGTGGTGATGTGCCGACAACTGTCTATGGTTTCGGGTTTACAGTAGGTTGGAAAGACTTGTCTGTGGGCATGATGTTCCAGGGAGTGGCAGGAGCCGAACGTGTCTTGAACGGTAGCAGTATTAATCCGTTTAATGGCGGTGGTGGTAGTGGTAACCTCTACTCTAACATTGGCGACCGTTGGACAGAAGATAATCCGGATCAGAATGCCTTTTATCCGCGTTTGTCTTATGGAAGCGAAACAACCAGTAACATTAATAACTTCCAGAGAAGTACCTGGTGGGTGCGTAACATGAACTTCCTGCGTTTGAAGACATTGCAGATATCTTATAATCTGCCGAAACCTTGGGTGAATAAAGTTCATCTGAAGAATGCGGCTGTATACGTAATGGGAACTAACCTGTTCACTTTGAGTCGTTTCAAATTGTGGGATCCGGAGTTGAATACCGATAATGGTGCTTCTTATCCAAATACGACTTCTTATTCAGTTGGTATTAATTTCACATTCTAAACAAAAAGATAATGAAAAAATATAATTATATAATCGTTAGTTTGCTGGCGTGTCTCTTGACGACATCTTGTAATGACTATTTTGACCAGGTGCCTGATGACCGTTTATCACTAAAGGAGATTTTCACAACTAGAGATGGAGCCTTGCGGTATCTTTCGAACGTATACACATTCTTACCGGATGAATTTAACCAACGTCAGGTGCACGAAACAAGTCTGTACCGTACTCCCGGTCCCTGGACAGGCTCCAGCGACGAAGCAGAGTGGACAAATGACAATAAAGGGAAATTGATAAATAACAACTCTATCGATGCGACTGAAGGAACGATGGTATTGTATCGCTGGAAGAGCTGGTTTTCTGGTATTCATGAAGCGGCAGTATTTACAGAAAATGTAGATCAGGCACCGCTGACTGTTACAGAAAGAAATCAATGGAAAGCGGAAGCAAGAGCTTTGCGGGCGATCTACTATTTTTATTTAGTGCGTACTTATGGTCCGGTTCCTTTGCTTGAAAAGGATTTCCCGATGGATACTCCGAGCGATGAGTTGCAGCTCCCGCGCAATACAGTAGATGAGTGTTTCGATTTTATCGTATCAGAACTGAGGGGTGCGCAAAACGATGGTTTGCTGGACGATGCTTCTACCGACAAAGTGTCCGGATATGGCCGTATTGATAAGGCGATTGCACAGGCATTTATCATTGAAGCATTGACTTATCGTGCCAGCTGGTTGTTTAATGGAGAGTGCAATTTCTATTCAGACTTGGCTAACACGGACGGAACAAAACTGTTTCCTAACAAACCGGACGAAGCTACCAAACGTGCCAATTGGCAGAAAGTGATTGATGAATGTAACACTTTCTTCTCTAATTACGGAACTCGTTATCATCTGATGTATACCAATAAGGACGGTGTTTCTGTTTCCGGTCCGGACTCGGAAGGATTCAGCCCGACGGAATCTTATCGCCGTGCAGTAAGAACCCTGTTTTCTGAAATGGGTAACAATAAAGAAATGATTTTCTATCGTTTGGATAATGCTGCCGGAACCATGCAGTACGACCGTATGCCAAATAGATCCGGTAATACGACCAATTATAGGGGTGGTAGTTTGTTGGGAGCAACCCAAGAAATGGTAGATGCCTATTTTATGTCAAACGGAGAATCCCCTATTTCCGGTTATAGCGCTGACGGAGTCACTCCGATTATCAACGAAAAATCCGATTATGTAGAAGAAGGAGTTTCTACAACAGAATACAAAGGAATAGACGGTACTTTATATGCACCGACAGGAACCAGAATGATGTATGTTAATCGTGAACCTCGTTTCTATGTAGACATTACCTTTAGTAATTCAAGATGGTTTGATGGAACAGAAGGCGATTATATAGTAGATTTCACTTATAGCGGAAGTTGTGGTAAAGAACAAGGTAGCAATGACTACACGAGTACAGGTTATTTGGTACGCAAAGGAATGGATTCCGGCGACCGTAACCAGAACTTGGTTTGTGTGCTCTTGCGTCTGACTAATATTTATTTTGACTATATCGAAGCACTTGCGCATGTCAGCCCGACTCATGAAGACATTTGGACGTATATGAACATGATCCGTAAGCGTGCGGGTATTCCGGGATACGGTGAAACTGTCAATCTGCCTAAACCGACTACAACGGAAGAAGTCATGGAGCTGATCCGTAAGGAGAAACGCATTGAATTGAGTTTTGAAAACTGCCGTTATTTTGATGTACGTCGCTGGGGATTGGTAAATGAGTATTTCAACAAGGCAATTCACGGCATGAATGTCAATTATGACGGAAATGAATTCTTTAAACGTACGGAGATTGTGAAGCGTATTTTTGACCGTCAGTACTTCTTCCCTATACCACAGGGCGAAATTGATATTGATAAAAACTTGGTTCAGAATACAGGATTCTAAATACTGATTATAAAATAGAAATTATGATGAAACAATATATTTTCTCTGCAGTTTGTCTCATGTCCGGTGCCCTTTGTATGTCCTCTTGCAATGAGGATAAACAGGCAAAGCCATATACTCCGGATTACGAGATTGTCCCGGAGTATACCAATGCGGATACCTGGACTGCCTATGAAGCATTTAATGATAACTTACTGGACCCCGATAAGAACATTTATAAAACAAGTACCGCTTATACTGCGGCTACAGACCGTAATAACGGAGCTGCCGCTATCTGGTGTCAACCGATCTATTGGGACATGGCTATGAACGCATATAAACGTGCAAAAGCGGATGGGGATGCGGAAAGAGAAAACAAATACAAGCAGTTGTGTGATGATTTGTTTGCCGGAAATAAAGCACATTATGTAAACTTTGATTTCGATAATAATAATGAGAATACCGGCTGGTTTATCTATGATGATATACAGTGGTGGACCATTACTTTGGCACGTGCTTACGAATTATTTAAAGTGGAAGAGTATCGCAGTCTGGCAGAAGCAAGTTTTGCACGTGTGTGGTACGGCTCTCCCCGGGTAGGTGATACGGGTTCCTATGCAGATCCTGAAAAGAATTTGGGTGGAGGTATGTTTTGGCAATGGCAGCCTATCGGCAATCCGAATGAAAATGTAGCCGGCGATGGTAAGATGGCTTGTATCAATTTCCCGACTGTAGTAGCTGCATTGACCCTTTACAACAATGTTCCTGCCGATCGTGTGGCTGATCCGAATCCGGAAAGCTGGAGTAATAAGTACGGTGATTTTACCCGTCCGCATTATGAAACGAAGGAAGCTTATCTGGCAAAAGGAAAAGAAATCTATGAATGGGCTGTGAAGAATCTGGTAGACAGTAATACCGGAGAAGTTGCCGACAGCAAACATGGTGAAGGCAATCCGGCATGGTCGGACCATGTATACAATCAGGCTACTTTTATCGGAGCTTCGTTATTGCTTTATAAAGCTACCGGTGAGAAAACATATTTGGACAATGCAATTTTAGGAGCTGACTATACAATGAATACCATGTCCGGAACGTACGATTTACTGCCGTTTGAGAGTGGCGTGGAACAGGGTATTTATACCGCTATCTTTGCGGAATACATGGCCATGCTGGTGAACGATTGTGGTCAGACCCAGTATATACCGTTCTTGAAACGTAGCATTAATTATGGCTGGGCTAATCGCGACCGGACACGTAATTTGTGTGGTGGCGAATATCATAAGGCACAGATAGAAGGCGCTACTATTGACAGCTATAGTGCATCCGGAATACCGGCATTGATGTTATTGTTTCCGGCAGATAAATAATTGTAACCCATAAAAAAGAAGAATAATGAATACGAAATATTCAAATTGGAAAATGTGGTATTATGTGTTGTGCATGGTACTGACACTTCAATTGGCGGCTTGTTCTGAAGAAATGCATGACGAGTATACCGCGGCTCCTGAAATAGAAGATACCTATATCGACCAACTGGATGTATTGATTGCTGAAATGACCGATTTGCAGCAAAATTCAGACTACGGAGATAAGAAAGGACAGTATCCCACCGAAAGCCGGGCAATTCTGACAGATGCGATAGATGATGCCAATCGTGCGGTACTTTTAATCAAATATCAGAAACCCTCTCCGTCGGAAAATGAGAAACAACGCTATGTGGCAGAAGCCAAGGCGGCTATAGAACAGTTTGAGAGCACGGTCCGTACGGAAGATGCTGAAACGACACCGGCTGAACTGTTTGTGGACGGACGTGGTGACGGTGGTTCTTATATCGATTTCGGACGTAGCGAAGAATATGTCAATTTCGGAACCGAAGGAAACCAAGCCTTTACTGTTGAGTTTTGGGTGAAAGTAACCAAAGGTGGTGGAAAAGACCAGAATGTGTTCCTGTCAACTTACATGGGCGGTGACGGATGGCGTAACGGCTGGATGATGTATTGGCGTAATGCAGACGGTGGTATTTATCGTGCAACTTGGGGCGAAACAGGAGGAAATATCTGTGAACCGTCACTAAAGGCACCGGAAGATGGAGAATGGCAACATTTCTTGTTTGTGTACAGTGATAAAGGCTTGCCGGGCAATCCGGAGCTTCGTGCGAAGTTGTATGTGAACGGAGAAGTGAAAACAACCGAGGGAAGCGTGGGTAGCAGATTCTATAATTCGAGCAACTATGCCAACTATAATGCGCCGATGACTGCTTTCGGACGTTATATGCGTACCAGTGATAATCTGTTTGAAGAAGGCTTTGCCGGTTATATGAAGAAAATCCGTATCTGGAAAAGCGCAAAGGATGACAAATATATTCAGAATTCTTATAATGGAACGGCTGAAGTGACAGGTAAAGAGGCAGATTTGGCGGCAGCATGGGATTTCATGACCAAACCTTCCGGTTCGGGTAATGAAGTAATAGATTTGACAGGTCGTCATACTGCTAAGATTATCGGTACTTACGAGTGGCAACGTATTGTTGAATAATAATGTAAAAACGATGAAAAACATGGAATGTTTAACTAATAAATGGAGAGAGGGAGCAATGCTCCTCTCTTTCCTCCTGATTTCTTGTCTGGCAGGGATATTTACTGCTTGTGACGATATTGAGGACGAGTATATAACAGATACACCATTAAGTATCTTGCAGGAAAGCCGTACGTCATTGAATTATTTATTGAAAAATTCGACCTACGGAACTGCTCCCGGGACATATCCTGAAACCGGAAAGGATATATTAAATGCGGCTATTACCGAGTTGGATGCACTGATAGCACGGGTAGAAGCTGGTGAAGAACTGGATGAGACAGCTTTGGAAGCAGCTGTAGCAAAGGTAAATCAGGCGATTGATGAGTTTAAAAATTCAAAATATTACAATCTGTCTCCGGAAGCACAGCAATATATCAATAATTTGCTGGCTAAGGCGGATGAAATACTTGCGATTGCTAACGATGAAACGAAATGGGGAAATCATCAGGGACAATATCCGGTAGAAAATAAGTCGGTTTTGGAGAGTGCAGCTAAAGACTTGGAAAGTCTGGCTGAAAGAATCAAATCCGGTTCCATCACAGATATGACGCAGGAGATTTATGATGAGGCTATTGCTACTGCCGATAAGAAAGTAGAAGAAGTAGAAGATTCTGCATGGCCGGATAACAGTCAGATTACCTGGAATCTGTTTGTAGACGGAAATGCCGGTTCTTATATAGACTTTGGCTATAGCGAGGATTATGTGAAGTTTGGAGAGGATGACAATCAGGCATTCACGATTGAACTTTGGGTGAATATTAAAGAATATTGTAATAAACAGGGAGAAGACAACTGTACTTTCCTTTCTACCATGACCAACGATCCTTATTGGAGCGGATGGCGTGCACAGGATCGTACAAAGGGATTATTAAGAACAATGGTTGCTCACTGGCAAGATAATAATTACACAAATCCACAAGAATGGGAACCGGGATGGAAAAAGTCGGACAACTGGACCAAAGATCGTTGGACGCATTATGCATTCTTGTTCAGGGATAAGGGACTGCCGGGATTTGATACTCCGACAGATGTGAAGTGTTATTCTATGATTGACGGTACGAGACAAGGTGAAATCATTCGTGTGGGTGAGCCTTGGAGAACGTATATCAATAAACAATCCATAGTCAATCAGATTCACATGACCGGATTCTGTATGATGGACAATAATAGAAATCGTAACGAATGGTTCTCCGGTTACATAAAGAAGATACGTATCTGGAAAACAAACCGGACAGAAAATCAGGTATATGCTTCTTATATGGGTAATGAAGAAGGTGTAAGTGCCGATAATCCGAATTTGGTAGAAGCCTGGGATTTTGAAGTGAAAGGTGATCAGCCTACTCAAAGTGCTACCAGCACAATAACAGGTTTGAAAGGCCATACGGCAACATTGGTTGGCAATAACTGGCAATGGGTTGAATCCACAGACATTACAGATAATAAATAATTGTTTACCGGGATGAGTTTTCAATAGGTAGATTAAATATTCCCCTTATCTCTGTCATAAGGACAGAGTGAGGGGAAATTATTCTCCAATAACCCTTTATTAATCCTTTATTTTTATTGTAGAAAAGTGTTTTGGTCTGTATTTGTTCTTTATTGAATAAATATTATCGTTTTTTTTCAGCTATTTCTGCAATCTTTGTAACAGGAAAAATACTATAAACTTATAAACTATCATGAAAGGCAAAATTCTTTTGGCTCTGACACTACTATTGGGAGCATCAACTACTATATGGGCAGTCGGCAATTCAGGAAAAGCAAACCAGAAGCATGCATATACTAACGAAGATGTATGGGCAGCTTATGAAGGATTTAACAATACACTACTAGACTCCAGTAAATATATTTACAAGACAAATTCTTCCTATCCAAGTGCTGTTGACCGTGGCAATGGAGCAGCGGCTATCTGGTGCCAGCCTATTTATTGGGATATGGCAATGAATGCTTATAAACTGGCAAAGGCACAGAAAGACAGAAAGAAGACAAGTTATTATAAAACACTCTGCGAGAAAATATTCGCAGGGAACAAAGCGCAATATTGTCAGTTTGATTTTGATGATAACAATGAAAATACCGGCTGGTTCATCTACGATGACATCATGTGGTGGACTATCAGCCTGGCACGCGGCTACGAACTTTTTGGAGTGGACGAATATCTGAAACTCTCGGAAGCCAGTTTCAAACGTGTATGGTATGGCTCGGAAAAAGTCGGTGATACCGGTTCGTATGACAAAGAAAACGGAGGTATGTTCTGGCAATGGCAGCCCATTCAAAATCCGAAACCGAATAAATTCGGTGATGGAAAGATGGCATGTATCAACTTTCCGACAGTTGTTGCGGCATTAACCCTCTACAATAACGTGCCTGAAAATAGAAAAGAATCGACCGACAAACGGCCGGATTATCAGACGAAAGCTCAATATCTTGCCAAAGGTAAAGAAATCTATGAATGGGGAGTGGAAAATCTGTTGGATAAAGCAACTGGAAAGATTGCTGATAGCCGTCATGGAAATGGCAATCCCGCCTGGAAAGCACATGTCTATAATCAGGCAACCTTTATCGGAGCCTCCATACTGCTTTATAAAGCGACCGGAGAGAAACGTTATCTGGACAATGCTATTCTTGCGGCAGACTATACAGTGAAAGACATGTCTGCAGAACATAAAGTGCTACCTTTCGAAGGTGGTATTGAACAGGGTATCTATACTGCCATCTTTGCGGAATATATGGCATGGTTGGTGTATGATTGCGGACAAACCCAATATCTCCCGTTCCTGAAACGTACCATCAAAACAGGTTGGGCAAACAGAGATAAGACACGGAACGTATGTGGAGGCGAATACTATAAAAAGTTGTCGGAAGGTGCGGAAATCGACAGCTATTCTGCTTCCGGTATACCGGCATTGATGCTTTTGTTTCCGGCTAAGAAGTAAATAGAAAACGACACAGAACCACGTAAAAATGAATAATAAACAACTACTGATTATATTCAGCCTGTTATTAACCGGCAATTATGCTTCTTTTGCTCAAACTCAAACGGCCAAAGACAAGGAAGCAAAAACGACTTTTCAAACTGCCGAACCCTGGAAACCCGAAACAGATGTGCGTGCTGATGCCACGATGGTGTATGGCACGCTGGATAAAAAGGGTGTTTCTTTTGAACAGCGTGTTCAGTCGTGGAGAGACAAGGGGTATCAGACGCAATTTATGACCGGAGTGGCATGGGGAGACTATAAAGACTATTTTCTCGGCAAATGGGATGGAATAGACGGTCACCTGAAAGAGGGCCAGCGGGATCGTAATGGAAACGAGATAGCCCACGGACACTTGATTCCTTACATTGTGCCTACCGAAAGTTTTATCCGTTATATGCAGGAAACGCAGATAAAGCGGGTGATTGATGCCGGCATTACTTCCATCTATCTGGAAGAACCGGAGTTCTGGATGCGTGGCGGATACAGCGAGGCTTTCAAGTCCGAATGGCAGAAATATTATAATTTTCCTTGGAGACCTCAACATGAATCTCCCGAGAATACCTATCTCTCCAATAAATTGAAATATCATCTCTACTATAATGCATTGGATAAGATATTCACTTATGCGAAAGAATATGGCAAATCGAAAGGATTGGATGTGAAATGCTACGTGCCTACTCACTCTTTGATTAACTATACTTCCTGGCAGATTGTAAGTCCGGAAGCCAGTCTGGCTTCATTGGATTGTGTAGATGGTTATATCGCACAAGTGTGGACAGGTACTGCCCGTGAACCGAACTTCTATAACGGTGTAAAGAAAGAGCGTGTATTTGAGAATGCTTTTCTCGAATACGGATGCATGAAATCCATGACTGCCCCTTTAAATCGTAGAATGTATTTCCTGACCGACCCGATTGAAGACCGTGCCAAAGACTGGTTGGATTATAAGATCAATTATCAGGCCACTTTTGCCGCACAGTTAATGTATCCGATGGTGGATACTTATGAAGTGATGCCATGGCCGGATCGTATTTATCAGGGATTATACCGGATAGCAGGAACGGATCAGAAAGAACGTATTCCCCGTTCGTATTCTACGCAAATGCAGGTGATGATTAACACTTTGAATGACATTCGCACTTCTGACAAACAAATCAGCGGTACGCACGGCATTGGTGTATTGATGGCAAATTCGCTGATGTTCCAGCGTTTCCCGGATCATAACGGATATGACGATCCACAATTCTCCAGTTTCTATGGACAAACCTTGCCTTTACTGAAAAGGGGAATTCCGGTGGAACTGGTACACATGGAGAATACTCCGTTTAAAGATACTTTCAACGGACTTCAAGTGCTCGTAATGTCTTATTCGAATATGAAACCGATGAAATCGGAATATCATAACTATCTGACAGACTGGGTTAAAAAGGGAGGTACGTTGGTGTACTGTGGAGAAGATGTCGATCCTTATCAAACAGTTTTAGAATGGTGGAATACGGAAGGAAACGCATACAAAGCCCCTTCGGAACATCTGTTTGAGGCGATGGGCTTGTCCCGCACTCCCAGTGATGGAACCTATCGATTTGGGAAAGGCACCGTGATTGTCATGCGCGAAGATCCGAAACATTTTGTATTAAAGGGCGGGAACGACCGGAAATACTTTGAAACGATTGCATCCGCTTATCAGAGTAAAACAGGTAAGAAGATAGAAATCAAAAACAATTTTATGGTGGAACGTGGTCCTTATACGATTGCGGCAGTAATGGATGAGAGTTCTTCTAAAGAGCCTTTGAAACTGTCGGGATTGTATATCGATTTGTTCGACAAAGACCTGCCGGTATTGACTGTCAAGCAGATTAATCCCGGTGAACAGGGGTATTTGTACGACTTGAATAAAGTATCGGGTAAAGTTAAAGCAAAGGTACTTTGTGGAGCCTCCCGTATTTATGATGAAAAAGTAGGGAAGCAAAGCTACTCGTTCGTAGCTAAAAGTCCGTTACATACGACGAATGTATCAAGAGTCCTTTTGCCACGTAAACCTGGAAAGGTCTTGGTAAACGGAAAGGCAGAACAGTCTGAATGGGATGAATCTTCCAAAACTCTTTTATTGCGTTTTGAGAATGACCCTGCCGGAGTGAATGTATCGATAGAATGGTAAATAGATTAAATAAATAGGTGAATTAAATTATGAAACAACAACTGATGATGCTGTTGCTGGGAACAGCTTCTGTACTTTGTAGCTGTGAGACCCAGATAGAACAGCACGAGAAGAATGAATTACGTGCTCCGGCATATCCGCTGGTGACGATCGATCCTTATACCAGTGCATGGTCCACTACGGACAATCTGTATGACAGCCCTGTGAAACATTGGACAGGCAAGGACTTTCCTTTGCTTGGCGTTGCGAAAGTAGACGGACAAACCTACCGTTTCATGGGAACGGAAGAGCTGGAACTAAGACCTTTGGTGAAGACATCCGAACAAGGTAGCTGGACGGGAAAGTATACCACTCAACAGCCTGCTGACGGATGGCAGAATGCCGGATTTAATGATAAAGCCTGGAAAGAAGGCGAAGCTGCCTTCGGAACCATGGAAAATGAACATACTGCCAAGACCCAATGGGGTGAAGAATTTATCTGGGTACGCCGGGTGGCTGATATTCAGGAGGATTTGACAGGGAAGAATGTATATCTTGAATTCTCTCATGACGATGACGCTATCATTTATATCAACGGCATCAAAGTAGTAGATACAGGTAATGCTTGTAAAAAGAACGAGCGGGTGAAACTGTCTGAAGAAGTGGTCGCTTCTTTGAAACCGGGTGAAAATCTGATTGCCGGCTATTGTCGTAACCGGGTAGGAAACGGATTGCTGGATTTCGGCTTGTTGGTAGAACTGGACGGTTACCGTTCTTTCCATCAAACAGCGCAACAAACTTCTGTAGATGTACAACCCATGCAGACTTATTATACATTTACTTGCGGTCCGGTAGATTTGAAACTGACATTTACCGCTCCTATGTTCATGGATAATCTGGACTTGTTGTCACGTCCGGTCAACTACATTTCTTATGAAGTAGCCTCCAATGACGGTCAGAAACATCAGGTTGAGTTGTATTTCGAAGCATCTCCACAATGGGCAATCGACCAACCTCACCAGGAATCTGTTGCTGACAGCTTTACTGACGGTGATTTGTTATTCCTTCGTACCGGAAGCCGTAATCAGGATATTCTGAAGAAAAAGGGTGATGATGTTCGTATCGACTGGGGACATTTCTATCTCGCGGCAGAAAAGGAAAACAGCACTTATGCAATCGGTGACGGCAGAGAGCTGCGGAAGAACTTTGTAGCCAATAAACTGGAAGCTCCTACCACAAATGGTTATGATAAACTGGCTTTGGTACGTTCATTGGGCGAAACACAAAAAGCTGATGGCCACCTGTTGATCGGATATGATGATATTTATTCTATCCAATACTTTGGTGATAACCTGCGTCCCTACTGGAACCGTGAGGGCAATGAAACGATTGTTTCCCAATTCCAGAAAGCGGAGAAAGAATACAAGACGCAAATGAAGAATAGCGCTGCTTTTGATAAGAAACTGATGGAAGAAGCTACTGTTGCCGGTGGACGTAAATATGCTGAACTTTGTGCATTGGCTTATCGCCAGGCATTGGCAGCTCATAAACTGGTACAGGCTCCGAACGGTGACTTGGTATTCCTTTCTAAGGAGAACTTCAGTAATGGTTCCATCGGAACGGTCGACCTGACTTATCCGGGAGCTCCGTTGCTTTTATACTATAATCCGGAATTGGTGAAGGCTACTATGAACCATATCTTCTATTATAGCGAAAGCGGAAAATGGGCGAAACCATTTGCTGCACATGATGTCGGTACTTATCCATTGGCTAACGGCCAGACCTATGGCGGTGATATGCCTGTAGAAGAATCGGGTAATATGGTAGTGCTGGCTGCTGCCATTGCAAAGGTAGAAGGTAATGCAGATTACGCACAGAAACATTGGGAAACTTTGACCACATGGACAGACTATCTGGTAGAGAACGGACTTGATCCGGCCAACCAACTTTGTACCGATGACTTTGCAGGTCACTTTGCACACAATGCCAACCTTTCTATCAAAGCGATCATGGGGGTTGCTTCCTACGGTTATCTGGCAGATATGCTGGGTAAAAAAGACGTGGCTGAAAAGTACACACAGAAAGCGAAAGAAATGGCTGCCGAATGGGTGAAAATGGCTGATGATGGTGACCACTATCGTCTGACATTTGATAAGCCGGGAACATGGAGCCAGAAGTATAACTTGGTATGGGATAAACTGTTGAATCTGCAAATCTTCCCTAAAAATGTTGCAGAAACGGAAATAGCTTACTATCTTTCGAAGCAAAATAAATATGGTCTTCCGTTGGATAACCGTGAAACATACACAAAAACCGACTGGATCATGTGGACAGCTACATTGGCAAATGACAAGGCTACCTTTGAGAAATTTATCGAACCCGTATATCTGTTTATGAACGTTACACCTAACCGTGTTCCGATGTCCGACTGGGTGTTTACAGATGAACCGAATCAGAGAGGCTTTCAGGCACGTTCCGTTGTAGGTGGATATTATATTAAGATGCTTGAAGGAAAATTGATTAAATAACACACACCATGAAGAAACTAGCTCTATTCGCTTTTACGTTACTTAGTGCGTGGAGTATGACTGCAAAAACAATTACCGGACCGGTGGACTACGTTAGTCCACTGGTTGGTACGCAGTCAAAGCACGCATTATCTACCGGAAATACTTACCCCGCCATTGCGCTACCCTGGGGAATGAACTTTTGGGTTCCGCAGACTGGTAAAATGGGCGATGGATGGGCGTATACGTATGACGCTGACAAGATCAGAGGATTCAAACAAACCCATCAACCAAGTCCCTGGATCAATGATTACGGTCAATTTGCCATTATGCCGGTAACCGGTAAGGCAGTATTTAATCAGGATGAGCGTGCCAGTTGGTTCTCTCACAAAGCTGAAACGGCTACTCCTTATTATTATAAGGTATATCTTGCCGATCATGATGTAGTGACCGAAATCGCTCCGACAGAGAGAGCGGCTGCTTTCCGTTTCACTTTCCCCGAAAACGACCATTCTTACGTAGTGGTAGACGCCTTCGATAAAGGCTCGTTTGTGAAAGTAATCCCTTCGGAGAACAAGATTATCGGCTATACCACAAAAAACAGCGGTGGTGTTCCTGCCAACTTTAAAAACTACTTTGTACTGGTATTCGACAAACCGTTTACTTATACGGCTGCCGTAGCCGGCGGTGTGATTGACACCAACAAACTGGAAGCGACAGACAATCATGCCGGCGCACTGATCGGTTTCAAAACCCGCAAGGGCGAACAGGTAAATGTGCGTGTAGCTTCTTCTTTTATCAGTCCCGAACAGGCGGAGCTGAACCTGAAAGAACTGGGTACGGACAATATTGAACAGATTGCAGCAAAAGGCCGCAAGGTATGGAACGATGTTCTGGGACGTATTGAAGTGAAAGATGATGATATCGATCATTTGCGTACCTTCTACTCTTGTCTGTATCGTTCGGTATTATTTCCCAGAAGTTTCTACGAGATAGATGCAAAAGGAGACGTGATGCATTATAGCCCTTATAACGGCGAAGTACTTCCGGGATATATGTTTACCGATACCGGTTTCTGGGATACGTTCCGTTGTCTTTTTCCATTTCTTAACCTGATGTATCCATCCATGAATACGAAGATGCAGGAAGGACTGGTGAACACTTATAAGGAAAGCGGCTTCCTTCCGGAATGGGCGAGCCCCGGCCATAGAGGTTGTATGGTTGGAAACAACTCCGCTTCCATCGTTGCCGATGCTTATTTGAAAGGATTAAAAGGATATGATATCGAGACGCTGTGGGAGGCCGTGAAACATGGAGCGAATGCGGTGCATCCGAATGTTCGTTCTACCGGACGTCTGGGATATGAATATTACAATAAACTGGGATATGTGCCTTATAACGTAGGTATTAACGAAAATGCAGCCCGTACATTGGAATATGCTTATGATGACTGGTGTATCTATCAACTGGGCAAAGCCTTGAAGAAGCCGAAAAAAGAGATCGAGGTCTTCGCAAAGAGAGCGATGAACTATAAGAATCTTTATGATCCCGAACACAAGTTGATGCGCGGTAAGAATGAAGACGGTACGTTCCAGTCTCCGTTCAATCCGTTGAAGTGGGGTGATGCCTTTACGGAAGGTAACAGCTGGCATTACACCTGGTCGGTATTCCATGATCCTCAAGGTCTGATCGACCTGATGGGAGGTAAAGACGGATTCAACCAGATGATGGACTCTGTATTTATTCTGCCTCCGATTTTCGATGAAAGCTATTACAGAGCCGTTATTCATGAAATCCGTGAGATGCAGATAATGAATATGGGTAACTATGCACATGGTAATCAACCGATTCAGCACATGCTCTATATGTACAACTATTCCGGGGAACCCTGGAAAGCGCAACATTGGATTCGTGAAGTGATGGACAAACTTTATACTCCTGCTCCCGACGGTTACTGCGGTGATGAGGATAACGGTCAGACTTCCGCCTGGTATGTATTCTCTGCCATGGGATTCTATCCGGTATGTCCGGGTACGGATGAATATGTTTTGGGTACTCCTTACTTCAAGGAGATGAAGCTGCATCTGGAAAACGGAAAGACGGTGTCTATCTCTGCTCCGAATAACGGAGACGACAAGCGTTACATTTCATCGATGACGTTGAATGGCAAAGAATACACCAAAAACTACCTGACTCATCAGGATTTGTTGAATGGCGCCACCATTTCTTTCAAAATGGACGCAACCCCCAATCAGCAACGTGGTACCAAAGAGTCCGATTTCCCTTATTCTTTCTCTAACGAACTAAAAAAGAAGAAGTAATCATGAAGAAACAAATCAAATATATCAGCGCAGGTATGCTGGCAGGTATGCTTCTCTGTGGCGGGGAGCTGCAAGCCTCCAACCGTATGCCGGAAATGCATGTATGTCTGGCGGATGCCATTCAGAAAGATAACCGCCCGGAAATATCCAATCGCCTGTTCCGTTCCAATGCGGTAGAGAAGGAGATTCTCCGTGTACAGAAACTTTTAAAGAATGCGAAGTTGGCATGGATGTTTACCAACTGTTTCCCGAATACACTGGATACAACCGTACATTTCCGTAAAGGAAGCGATGGCAAACCGGATACGTTCGTATATACGGGCGATATTCATGCCATGTGGTTGCGTGATTCCGGTGCGCAGGTATGGCCTTACGTGCAATTAGCTAATTCGGACCCCGAACTGAAAGAAATGCTGGCAGGAGTTATTCTCCGTCAGTTCAAATGTATCAATATCGATCCGTACGCGAACGCTTTTAATGACGGTGCTATTCCTGACGGTCATTGGATGAGCGACCTTACGGACATGAAACCGGAGTTGCACGAACGTAAATGGGAAATTGACTCCTTATGCTATCCGTTGCGCTTGGCCTATCATTACTGGAAGACTACCGGAGATGCGAGCATATTCAATGAAGAGTGGATTCAGGCAATCACTAATGTCCTGAAAACATTCAAAGAACAACAACGCAAAGACGGAGTAGGTCCTTATAAATTCCAACGTAAGACGGAACGTGCACTGGATACTGTGAGCAATGACGGTCTGGGAGCACCGGTGAAACCAGTCGGTTTGATTGTTTCCAGTTTCCGTCCTTCGGACGACGCTACTACGCTTCAATTCCTGGTTCCCTCCAATTTCTTTGCCGTATCTTCCTTGCGTAAGGCTGCCGAGATCCTGGAGAAGGTAAACAAGAAGACAGCCTTGTCTAAAGAATGTAAAGACCTGGCGCAGGAGGTGGAAACAGCTTTAAAGAAATATGCGGTGTATAATCATCCTAAATATGGTAAAATCTATGCGTTCGAGGTGGATGGTTTTGGAAATCATCATCTGATGGACGACGCCAATGTGCCGAGTTTGCTTGCGATGCCTTATCTGGGTGATGTGAATGTGAACGATCCGATTTATCAGAATACCCGCCGTTTTGTGTGGAGTGAGGACAATCCTTATTTCTTTAAAGGCAAGGCAGGCGAAGGAATCGGCGGACCGCATATCGGTTATGACATGGTGTGGCCGATGAGTATTATGATGAAGGCTTTCACAAGTCAGAATGATGCCGAAATCAAGACTTGCATTAAGATGTTGATGGACACAGATGCTGACACCGGCTTTATGCACGAATCTTTCCACAAGGATAATCCGAAGAAATTTACCCGCGCATGGTTCGCCTGGCAGAATACTCTTTTCGGTGAGTTGATTTTGAAGCTGGTTAATGAAGGAAAGGTAGATTTATTGAATAGTATACAGTAATATGCTGACATAGTAAATTGAACGCTGATAACGCGGATGATGCGGTTCTTTTTCTGATGCAAGATTAGAAAAAACGTGTTATCCGCGTCGTCTGCATCTAAATATGAATAGCTGAAAACTAATATTAAAAAAAACAATTGTATCATGAAAAAGTTATGTGTATGGGCAGTTGCCGCCCTTTTAATGGCAGCTTGTACTCCGAAAGCTGAAAAGGTTACAGATTCCGGTTTATTGCAGAGTAAATTCCAGACAGAAGTAGATGGAAAGAAGACTGATTTGTTCACTCTGCGTAACAAGAACAACATGGAAGTTTGTATCACGAACTTCGGTGGACGTATTGTTTCAGTGATGGTTCCCGACAAAGACGGACAGATGCGTGACGTTGTTCTCGGTTTCGATTCTATTCAGGACTATATCAGCAAACCTTCGGACTTCGGTGCTACTATCGGACGTTATGCCAATCGTATCAACCAGGGCAAGTTCACATTGGATGATGTAGAATATCAGCTTCCCCGCAATAACTACGGTCATTGTCTGCACGGCGGACCGCAAGGATTCCAATACCAGGTGTTTGATGCAGAATTGTTGAACCCGCAGGAATTGCAGTTGACTTACCGTGCAGAAGACGGTGAAGAAGGTTTTCCGGGAAACATCACTTGCAAGGTGTTGATGAAACTGACGGACGATAATGCCATTGATATTCAATACGAAGCGGAAACAGACAAACCGACGATTGTAAATATGACCAACCATTCCTATTTTAACCTTGAAGGCGATGCCGGCAACAATTCCGGTCATTTGCTGATGGTGGATGCGGACTATTATACTCCGGTGGACAGCACCTTTATGACGACTGGCGAGATCGTTCCGGTAGAAGGAACTCCGATGGATTTCCGTACCCCGACTCCGGTAGGCGAACGTATCAACGATTATGATTTCGTACAGCTGAAAAACGGCAATGGCTACGATCACAACTGGGTATTGAACACGAAAGGCGACGTAACCCGTAAATGCGCTTCTTTGAAATCACCGAAGACTGGTATCGTACTCGACGTTTATACTAACGAACCGGGTATTCAAGTATATGCAGGTAACTTCCTCGATGGTTCACTGACCGGAAAGAAAGGCATTACTTACAACCAACGCGCTTCCGTATGTCTCGAAACGCAGAAATATCCGGATACACCGAACAAACCGGAATGGCCGTCGGCTGTACTTCGCCCGGGCGAAAAGTATACAAGCCAATGTATCTTCAAATTCTCTGTTGATAAATAGGTTATAAAGGCAGTTCATGCCATTGAAGAACGGGTTGTCTGATCAGAGATTATCCGTTCTTTGCTTCGAATGTAATTTGTTGGTGTTCGATAGGGCTCATAGGAAAATTAGGATGATTTCCGGAATCAGTAGAATAGACGAAATGAAAAAAAATAAAACTAAAGGACTTTTTGCATCGATAGTGCTTGGAGTGGCAGTTACAGCTTGTGCGCCTGCTTCTTCTAGTGGTACGGTGACGGTAGTGGACAGACCGGACATACAGTCAGTCAATATCAATTATATCGGGTATCGTGCTCCGCTTCGACCGTTGAATTTTATAAAGTTACCAGTAGGTAGTATCCAGCCCGAAGGTTGGGTAAAGAAATATTTGGAATTGCAGCGTGATGGTCTGACCGGACATTTGGGAGAAATCAGTGCTTGGTTGGAAAAGGATAATAATGCCTGGTTGACGACTGGCGGAGACCACGGTTGGGAGGAAGTTCCTTACTGGCTCAAGGGGTATGGCAATCTGGCATATATCCTGAACGACCCGAAGATGATAGAAGAAACCAAATATTGGATTGAAGGTGTATTTGCCAGTCGCCAGCCGGATGGCTATTTCGGTCCGGTCAATGAACGTAACGGCAAACGCGAACTTTGGGCACAGATGATTATGCTTTGGTGTCTGCAATCTTATTATGAGTACTCTCAAGATCAACGTGTCATAGACCTGATGACGAATTACTTCAAGTGGCAGATGACCGTTCCCGACGACCAGCTTCTGGAAGATTATTGGGAAAAAAGCCGTGGCGGTGACAATATCATCAGTATCTACTGGCTTTATAATCATACCGGAGATGCTTTCCTGCTCGAGTTAGCCGAGAAGATTCACCGTAATACTGCCGACTGGACGAAATCCACCTCCTTACCTAACTGGCACAATGTAAATATCGCTCAATGTTTCCGTGAGCCTGCTACTTATTATATGCAGACCGGAGATTCAGCGATGCTGAAAGCCTCTTATAATGTCCATCATCTGATTCGACGTACTTTTGGTCAGGTTCCCGGAGGTATGTTCGGTGCGGACGAAAATGCCCGTTTAGGATATATTGATCCCCGTCAGGGAGTGGAAACTTGCGGCTTGGTAGAACAAATGGCTTCCGACGAAATCATGCTTTGCATGACAGGAGACCCCATGTGGGCGGAACACTGTGAAGAAGTGGCATTCAACTCTTATCCGGCTGCCGTGATGCCGGACTTTAAAGCATTGCGTTATATCACTTGCCCGAATCATGCTATCAGTGATTCGAAGAACCATCATCCGGGCATTGACAATCGTGGTCCGTTCCTTTCAATGAATCCTTTCAGCAGTCGTTGCTGCCAACACAATCATGCACAAGGCTGGCCTTACTTTGCCGAACATCTGGTATTGGCAACTCCTGACAACGGAGTGGCAACAGCTATTTATGCAGCTTGCAAAGCTACAGTGAAAGTGGGTGACGGTAAGAAAATCACTCTCTGTGAAGAGACGAATTATCCTTTTGAAGAAGGCATCACTTTCACGATTTCTACCGATGAAAAGGTCGCTTTTCCATTTTATCTTCGCATTCCTTCATGGACTCGAAAGGCGGAAGTTCGAGTGAATGGCAAGAAGGTAAGTGCAGCTCCTGTAGCGGGAAAATATCTTTGCGTCAATCGCGAGTGGGCGAATGGTGATCGTGTGGAATTGACTCTTCCGATGTCTTTGTCTATGCGTACCTGGCAGGTTAACAAAAACAGCGTGAGTGTAGATTACGGACCTTTGACTTTGTCTCTTAAGATTGCAGAGAAATATGTAGAGAAAGACAGCCGTGAAACTGCTATCGGTGATTCTAAATGGCAGAAAGGTGCTGATTCGAAGAAATGGCCTACTACTGAAATCTATCCGGATAGCCCTTGGAATTATTCATTGGTACTGGATAAGAAAGAGCCTTTGAAGAACTTCAAAGTAATCCGTAAATCCTGGCCGGCCGACAACTATCCTTTCACAGTAGCCAGTGTACCTTTGGAAGTGAAAGCTACCGGTCGTTTGGTTCCTGAATGGAAGATAGACGAAACAGGACTGTGTGGCGTATTGCCGGAAGAAGATGCGGTGAAAGGTGATAAAGAAGAAATAACATTGATCCCTATGGGTGCAGCACGGTTGAGAATATCTGCGTTCCCGAATACAAAAGAATAAACTAATAAATAGAAAACATAGAATAAATGAAACGTATTGTTTTTTTAGATTACATCCGTGTGTTTGCATGCTTTCTCGTCATCCTTGTTCATGCCAGTGAGAACTTCTACGGTGCTCCCGGATCCACTGATATGGCGGGACCGCAGTCTTTTCTAGCGAATGAAGCAGACCGGCTATGGGTATCAGTATACGACGGTTTTTCACGTATGGCGGTACCCCTGTTCATGATAGTCTCTGCCTTCCTGCTTGCACCGATGAAGGAAGAGCAGTCTATGTGGCAATTCTATCGCCAGCGCTGTCTTCGCATCCTTCCACCGTTTTTTATATTCATGCTACTGTACAGCACTCTACCTATGTTGTGGGGACAGATAGACGGAGAAACATCTATGAAGGACTTGTCGCGGATATTCCTGAATTTCCCGACGCTAGCCGGACACTTGTGGTTTATGTATCCCCTGATAAGCCTTTACTTGTTTATCCCTATTATATCCCCATGGTTGAGAAAAGCCACGGCTAAAGAAGAACGTTTTTTTATAGGGTTGTTTGTGTTGTCAACCTGTATACCTTATCTCAATCGTTGGTGCGGTGAAGTGTGGGGACAATGTTTCTGGAATGAATATCACATGTTGTGGTACTTCTCCGGTTATCTGGGCTATCTTGTTCTGGCGCATTACATTCGCGTACACCTTACCTGGAATCGTTCCAAACGTTTCACTATAGGAACCATTTTAATGGTAATCGGTGCTGTATGGACTATTTATTCATTCTATGTGCAGGCTATACCCGGCGAAATCCATTCCACACCTGTAATAGAAATAGGATGGGCTTTCTGTACGATTAACTGTGTGCTTCTCACAACGGGTACATTCCTTATGTTTACATGTATCAAACGTCCGCAAGCTCCCAGGTTGGTGACGGAAACATCAAAACTTAGCTATGGTATGTATCTTATGCACATATTCTGGCTCGGACTGTGGGTGACTGTGTTCAAAGATACGTTGGCGCTTCCCACTGTTGCCGCTATACCATGTATCGCAGTGGTTACATTTGTCTGTTGTTTTGTAACAACTAAGATCATATCGTTTATACCGGGCAGTAAATGGATAGTAGGATAAATATCCGGAAATAGTAAGAATCTGAATAGATCATCATGTTTTTTCTGATTTTCTATTCAGATTCTTATTATTTGTAGCTTATCTTCTCCTAATACTCTTTATTTCTTTTCACCTCTTTCACTCCTTTGTAAACTGTTATTTCCCAGTTTCTTACGGGTGAACCCTCCCTCTGTCTAGAGCTTTATGCCGCTTTCATCGGTTTCACCAAATATACATTCCCATATTTGGTGTGTTTGCGGGTGACCCCTGCCGCAAGCAAAACTTGCGCGAACGTAGCCGGATTACTTCCACGCATGGCAGCGGGGTTATACATCTTCAGTCTCCTGAATATGTCCGAAGCCGAGAGCCGTTCGCTTCCCTCTTCATCATCTTTAGCTATCCGGAAGCAGGCATGAAAGACTTCCTCTGCCGGACACGGATGATAAAAAGCAGCGTTATGGTGTTGCAGTTCTCGTTCCTCTTCTTTGGTGAACCAATAGCGAATGCCGGAGAGCAGTTCAGCTTTCAGTTGGGCATAGATCTGATCGTGCATGATACCTTCGCAATCGATCAGATGTTCTGCTTCAATGCAGATGAATCGCCGGCTACCGGTGGGATCGGTGAGCAAGTCAAAGCGGTTGCTTGTACCGATGAAAGAAGCGATGCGCGGCAAGTTGCGGAAATTCTTTTGATAAGCTTTGCAGATATTCAGGTTTGCCATTTGCATCAGATTCTTCAATAATGGCATTTGCTGTGTGCCGTACTTGTCAAATTCATCCATGTTCAGAAGTCCCATTTCGGCAAGTAACCTTTCGGATTTTCCTTGTGCAGACAGCTTCAGGTTGTCCATGTAATAACGTGACAGTGCCGGCGGCATCAGTGCCTTGCAAAATGTGGATTTTTGTCGTCCTTGCTCGTTGCTGACAAGTATGGGGGCTACGCTGTTGGCATGTATTCCCGTCATGCCTAACCATTGGGCGGTGAGTCCCAGCATCCAGGTATGGAAGCTTTTTATCCAGAGCTGATTGTCAGAGACACGCTGCGCCAAAGCCTCCAGTCTGTCTGTCCCATCCCAGCCGGGTAGTTCTTCCATGTAAAGCCGGAAAGGATGGTATTCAGGAATACAAGTGGAATAAATGTAACGGCTCAAGTCTTTATCCCAGCAGGATATGCCCTGGTCGTGTGCTTCCATACAGAAAGTGTTCAGTTCCCGCTTACTTACAGGTTCGAAAGGAACGGCACGCTTGTTGGCAGGACGATATTCCGTTTCTTCCGTCAATAGGTTGTAACGAAAATCATACTGTTTTTGCAGGAATGTACGTACCTCTTGGGTTAATCGGACCGGTTGTTTTCGTTCTGTCTCCTTCTCTCTTTCAGTAGGCGGTACTGTGTCCGGCAGGGGAACGGTATATTTATCTTCATGACATTTTAGCGTTTTCTGTAGCTCTTTGTCTGTTTTCTCAACTGCATCTTCTTTGTTCTCCTTCATCTGAAACAAGTTTAGTTCCTTCAATACCTGTCTCCATATCAATGTTATTGCATTCATTATTTTTTCTATTTTTAAGTGATTAAAATCGGTTTATTGTTCAGCGCTGATACTGCGAATGTACTATAGGATGATACCGGTTTGCAAGTATTTCTCCGGAAAAAATATTAATTTCTACGTACCTGAAGAAGTCGGCTTCTTATCATCCTTTTCTCTATTTTTTATCGTATCTTTGACGAAGAGTTATTGTTGATTCACTTTCGTGGTTCAATCAAATGACAAGAGTGATCTAATTGGATAACGATTGTGATTTAAATGAACCACAGTAGTGGTTTGATGATAAACTTAAAGTTTTTACATGAAATGTATTCACTATCAAAACGTTAACTGCTGATGGCTATACTTTACGATTGGTATGAGAATCCCGGTGAGTCCGACGATTCGGAAGAGAAAGGTTTGCATCCCCGCATTTTTTTGAATGGTAAGGTGGGAACGGATAAACTGTGCCGGATGATTCACGGACGCAGTTCGCTTTCCGTAGGTGATGTAAAAAATGCGTTCGAGATGCTTGCCCAAATTTGTGGTGAAGAACTGCGCGAGGGACGTGAGGTACATATCGAGGGGCTAGGCTATTTTGCCCCTATTTTGAGGAGCACGCAAAAGGTGACTCGCAGCACTAAGAACAAATGGTCGAAAATGGAGTTGAAAACAATCGGTTTTCGTCCCGATGCCCGTTTGCGGGGAGAACTGGTAGGTGTTAAGGGCAGCCGAAGCAAGTATGCACGCCATTCGGAATCCTTGTCGGCAGTGGAGATAGATATGCGGCTGAAGGAATATTTCGCCGATCATGACGTAATGCTTCGCTACGATTTTCAGGAAGTATGCTGTATGACACGGACTACGGCGAATCGTCATCTCCGGCGATTGCTGGAAGAAGGTAAATTGCGAAATATCGGCAAACGTATGCAGCCGATTTATGTGGCTGCGGCGGGTTATTATGGGGTATCTCGTGATGTGCTCCGGCGGTAAATGGAAACGATTTGAAGTGTGTCGGTGAAAGTGGTGAAAGCGTGATAGAAGGGCTTTTGTATGGTCGCTTTCACCCGCTTTCCTGCTTAGAATAGAGGTTTCAGGAAGAAGGTGAAAGCGGTGAAGGATGTAGTCTTATAGATGATTTACTTTCATTGTTTGATTGAATAGTAAGTTTTTTTGGGTTATCTGCTAAATTGATAATATATCTGCTTAGAGGGGATTATTTAATAGCATCGAACTTCAGTGTCCCGTTTACGTCGATAATTTTCAAAGTACGGTTACCCTTTATTCCCATATCAATGAAATTGACCTTGTATAAACCATTTCCCAATGCAGCTACTGATGTTACTTTAGATATGTCGCTTGGTCCGTCTTGCATACCTGTTCGGAAGTTCCATATCGCATATCCTTCGCCGTCATACTCGTAGTTATCTTTCAGCTGCTTTTGCAATTTGGCTGTACAATGCTTTTTTACTGCCGGAACATAATTCTTTGCTCCAAAAACGTAGTTTGCGTAGAAATCTTTGATGAACTGAATGGTTTTGCTATTGTCCACTTTAGGGATATGGATGCTAAGATAAAGATTGGCGAACGTTTCTTGGATGCTAAAGTGAAAGATAATATAGGTAACACGAAGCTCTTGTCCGATTATGTAGGTAAGGGAAAATATGTATTGATTGACTTTTGGGCTTCATGGTGCGGACCTTGCCGGCATGAAATGCCCAATGTGAGAGCTGCTTATGAAAAATATGCTTCTAAGGGATTTGAGGTGATTAGCATATCTACAGATCGGAAACTGAAACCTTGGAGGGCTGCTATTGAAGAACTTGGAATGAATTGGGCACAATTGTTGGATGTGGATGCTTCTGATATATATGGTATCTATGCTATACCCAGAACTTTCCTTGTAGATCCTACGGGGATTGTTATAGACAAAAATTTAAGGGGTGAAAAACTGGAGGAAGCTTTATCGAAGTTGTTTGAATAATCGTTGCTTTGTTTTTATTGTATGGGTGAATTGATAGTTGAGAATTATATAATAGGATAACAACTATCAATTCACCAATGACTTTTATTAGATCAGAAGTCCGTCCAATAACTCTAAATAAAGTCCGATAGCTTCTTCTATTTCTTTTAACATGATATATTCTTCTGCCGTGTGTGAACGTGACGAACGGCCCGGTCCAATTTTTACCGATGGGAAGGACATTAATGCCTGGTCGGACAATGTTGGAGAACCAAAAGGAACGCGTCCTAACTTCATAGCTTTCTGTACAAATGGGTGTTTCTCGTCAATTCGTGAAGAATTGAGACGGAATGAACGAGCTTGGGCTTCACAGGAAATATGCTTTTTGATTTCAGCAAACAATTCTTCGTTTGAGTAAAGCTCGTTACTCCGGACATCAACGATGAAAGTACATTTATCGGGAATCACATTGTGTTGTGTGCCGGCATTGATGACAGTAACACTCATTTTCACGGGACCTAACAAGGGTGATTCTTTCTCAAAACGATAGTCACGGAACCAGGCAATATCATCCAATACCTTGTAAATAGCATTGTCTCCTTCGTTACGTGCTGCGTGTCCCGCTTTACCTGTTGCGGTCACATCCAATACCATTAATCCCTTTTCGGCAATGGCAGGTTGCATTTCCGTCGGTTCTCCTACGATAGCGAATGAGACTGGAGGAAGTCCCGGCAATACACTCTCAATCCCGTCCTTGCCTGAAACCTCTTCTTCGCAAGAAGCAAGGTAAATCAGATTGTATTTTTGCGAAGTACGACATAGTTGCAGGAACACCTGTAATAACGAAACAACGCTGGCACCGGCATCGTTGCTTCCTAATCCATAGATCTTGCCGTTTTCTTCACGTGGAGTGAACGGATCTTTCCGCCATCCATTAACAGGTTTCACCGTGTCTATGTGGGAGTTAAGTAAAATAGTCGGCTTCTTCAGATCAAACATCGGACTAAAGCACCACACATTATTACCTTTACGTCCAGTCTGCATACCCGCCATTTCAATATAGTTTTGCAGGAAATCCGCAGCCTGGGTTTCTTCCCGACTGATTGAGGGGATGCTAATCAGTGATTTAAGTAGGCTTACAGCCTCTGTTGACATATACGGAATATCATATTTCATAGTGCAAATCTTTTATCTATATCTTAATCTTTGCACAAAGATAGTCGTTTTGAACAATAGTTTCAAATAAAACAACAGGCTTTCAAGAAACTGTTTTTTTTTGAAAGATTATATAAAAACATTATCTTTGCTTTCATTATAATCATGAAATGATTTTTTCAATACTATGAACGTGGAATATATTGCTATACAAGAAAGGAAGCACAATTATATCATATATGTTTTATGTTTACTATGGATATTGTTAGTAAGCTCTCGTTGCTTGGCGCAGGGACTTCTCTTTTGTGGGAATGAGAAAAAAATTGCAGAAAGGTCTTCTTATCAAGTTTTTACGGATGATAAGCTGCCGGATTTTTCTAATGAAATAAAAATTAGTTTTGACTGTTCGATACAAAATATATGGAGTCCTGGTTATATCCTTTTGTTGAAAGATAATCGTAATAATAAGTCTTACAATTTTACTTATTTATGTGGGGAAAAGGAGGCTTTTTTTATATTTTCGGAGGATGGTAAGAGATCTTATTATTCGACAAAGTATGCTATTGACTCGTTGAAAAATAAAAAAGTGATTCCTATATCTTTGCGTCTGTTGGTATCACAAAACCGAGCAGAAATCAAGATAGGAAAAGACAGTGTGTCGCTTGCGGGAGTAGGTCTCGATGATGGGCGTTTTTCACCTATGGTATATTTTGGAATGTGCGACTATATTCTTGAAACGGCTTCTTTTTCTATTTGGAATCTTTCAGTATCTAACGGAAAGAAGACTTGGAAAATTCCTCTGGACGAGAGTAGTGGTGAAGATGTACATGATGATAAGGGAGAGGTAATCGGACAAGTAAAACAACCTGTTTGGCTGATCAACCAGTCATATTATTGGAAGTCCGAATTCTGTTATTGCTCTTCTACTCCAGTTGGGGTGAATTTTAGCGAAAGAGAACAAAAACTGTATATTTATAATAAGGATTCTTTGATTTCCTATGATATACAATCTAAGGCATTAGAAGCTGAGCCCTATAGAAATTTTTCTGCTTTTCCTGGGGACCTTTGTTTGGGGATGAATTTTTTAGATGATCAGTCCGGTAAGATTTATGCTTATGAACTGACTTGGGAGAAAATGGTGGCGGAACTCTCACTTGATACTATGCAATGGAGACTGGCTTCTATGGATCCTTTCGCTACTTGTATCTGCTTACATCATCATTGTGGTTTTTATCATCCTTACCAGAAAAAGTTCCTGTTGTTTGGTGGTTATGGTATGCGGCGATATAGTGATTGTTTTTTGTCGTATGAGGTGGAAAAGGCCCGTTGGGATACTATCCAGTTTTCCGGTGATCGAATTACTCCCCGTTTTTTTGCAGGGTTGGCAGTTTCTGATAATTATAAGTATGCCTATATTTATGGTGGAAAAGGGAATGAGGCAGGAGATCAGAATATCGGAGTACAATATTATTATGATCTTTATCGTGTTGATTTAGAGCAACAGACAATTCGAAAATTGTGGGAACAGAAACCGATGTCCGGTAACAATCGTGTAGTGGCACGTAACATGATCTTGTCTGAAGATGAGCAGTCAATTTATTTTTTGGGTTATCCGGAATATCTGCCTCAATCGTATGCGTTGCTTTATCGCATGAATATAGCAGATGGAAGTTGTGAGGAGTTGGGGGATAGTATTCCTTTTATTTCGGAAGAGATTGCTACGAATGTCAATTTGTATTATAGCAACAAACGGAAAGAGTTTTATTGTTTGGTACAGGAGTTTGAGAAACAAGGAGAAGCAGCTGTTAGAATGTATTCTTTGCAAGCTCCTCCTGTTTCGCTAAATGAAATGAAGCGTTATGAGTTGGAAGCTACACGCGAATTGTGGCAGGTATATGCTGCCATGGGGGGATTGGTATTAAGCGTTTTAGTTGTATTATGTTGGGCGGTATATAAGAAAAAAAAGAACGTAGCGAAAATTGCTGATGCACCTTCCGAACAGGAACAAAAAGAGGCGGAAAGGTTGGTAAAGGTGGATAAAGTTGAGGAAGCTAACTTGATGGAAATCCATTATAGGGATCGGAATGCCATTTATCTTTTTGGCACCTTTTCCGTGCTTGATCGTGAAGGACGGGATATTGCATATATGTTCTCTCCAAAGTTACGCACTATTTTTCTGTATATTTTGTTGCACAGTATTTGGGACGACGGTATTTTCTCTTCTGCAATGAATGAAATATTTTGGCCGGAAAAAACGAATGATAAGGTTAAGAATTTGAAAGGGGTTGCAATCAATCATATTAGAAAAATATTGCAGGAACTTGATGGAATAGAACTTATACACGTGCACGACAGAGGTCGTTTTATCTTGAAAACTTGTGATGATTTCTATTGTGATTATGCTAGTTTCGCGCATATTCTTAACTCGGGCAATACTTTGGATTCGGAAGTTGTTGGCAGGCTTTTGAAAATATGGATTCGTGGCCGTTTCTTAAATGCGATAGACCATGAATTGTTTGATAGTTATAAATATAAAGTAGAGGAAACAATCTTGACTATAGTTCCTGTTGAGGTAAACAAAGCATATAATATAGCTAATTTTGTGTTGGTGATTAAACTCTGTAATGTATGGGCTTACGCAGATCCGTTGAATGAGCAGGGATTATTTTATATGGTATGTGCTTATCGCAAAATGGGAAATCCGGAAGAAGCGTTGAGGCGCTATAACTCTTTTGTCAATCTCTATAAAAAAACGATGAACGTAAACTATTCAATTGGATATGAATCTATAAAACTTCCCCAGATTTTATAATTTTATTTCGCTACATATATTCGAATTATCTTATGGCATATTGGTTACTTTTAAATAAAGCCCAATATGCCTGCTAAATGTGTATTTATCCTGGAAAGCTCGTTTAAATATCTCTTGTAATAAACTGCTTTTCTTTAGACTTATTATACTCCTTTGATTGCTTAATCTGTTTATTCATAGTGATTTATGGGTGTGTTAATAAAAAATGTGCAGGGTTAATAAGTTTGCTAACCCATATTTAGACATTTTATTAACATGGCTCAAATATATTTGCCTTGACTTCTTCAAAACGAAGAGGTGATTTGATTCTATTATATAAAATTCTTAAAGCTATGAATGAACACGGTAATACCTCATGATGAATTTATACGATTTTTCGTGGGAAGAATGTCAGAGTGAAATATTCTATCATATCAATTATGACGAAGGATATATTTAAGTTCTAATCTAATTTATTATGTAAAGCATGGGAAAATACAAATTGCTTAACAAAACGGGCTGGCTGAAACGCCCTCTTTTTTGCTTGTTGTTAACTTATCCTCTTATGGCTATGGCTGATGAAGCACCTATAGAGGCGGTAAAAGAAACGGTGGAACTGGAAGTTGCACAGCAAAAGAAAGTAGAAATGCGTACTGTGGTAGGAACAATTGTCGATAATTCTGATAATACGCCTGTCATAGGGGCAAATGTTCGGATTAAAGATGAAAAAATCGGTGTAATTAGTGATGTAGACGGACATTTCTCTATTCAGATACCAAGGGGAAAGCATGTGACTTTAGAAATTAGTTACATCGGTTATGCAACTCAAACTGTTTATATAACAGATCAGGGTGAGGTAAATATAAAGTTGGTGTCTGACGATAAGATATTGGAAGAGGTGGTTATTGTAGGAGCCGGAACACAAAAGAAAGTTTCTGTAACGGGGGCTATCACTTCTATAAAAGGAACAGTCCTTAATGCTCCGTCCTCTTCTCTTACTAATAATATAGCAGGTAAACTGGCCGGTGTAATATCCAAGACGACTAGTGGTGAACCAGGATCTGCTTCAGAATTTTATATTCGTGGTATCGGAACATTCGGCGGACGTGCTACACCTCTCATTTTATTAGACGGTGTGGAGATTTCTAAAGAAGACCTTAACCGTATACCTGCAGAAAGTATTGAGAGTTTTTCTTTGTTAAAGGACGCTTCTGCAACGGCTATCTATGGTGCTCGTGGAGCAAACGGAGTGATGATGGTTACGACGAAAGAGGGAGAACTGAATCAGAAAGCCAGAATAAGCGTATCGGCAGAAGCCTCCATGCAGAAAAGTATGAAATTTGTGGAATATGTTGACGGAGCGCAATGGATGGAGATTTATAATGAAGCTGCGATGGCAAGAGACAAAAATCCGAGGTATACTGTTGACGAAATAGATTTTACAAGAAGTGGAAAGTATCCATATCGTTATCCTAGTGTAGACTGGCAGGATGTAATGTTCAAGAATTCCACATGGAATGAACGTGCTAACATTAACATATCCGGAGGTGGATCGAAAGTTACGTATTACATGAGTTTACAGGCTTCTCATGACACTGGTATGTTGGATATCCCGAAAACATATTCGTTTGACAACAATATTAGTCAATGGACATATGTATTTCAGAACAATATAAATTATACTTTGACTCCTACTACAAAGATAAGTTTGAAAATGAATACTCAGATAGGTCATCAGAAAGGACCGGGAAATTCTGTATCTTCATTGTTCGATGCTGCATGGAAGGTTAATCCTACAGCTTTTCCGGCAACATATCCGGCTCGTGAAGGTGATACACATATTCGTTTTGGTAATGATATCTTATCAGGATGGGAACTTTATACCAATCCTTATGCCTTGATGCTTAGTAAACTGACGGAAACAAACTACAATACATTAAATACCGTAATGGACATTGAGCAGAAATTGGATTTTATAACCAAAGGACTTAAGGTTACAGCTCTTGTAAACTTTAAGAATTGGTCTTCGTCCAGTTTCGATAGATGGATGGATCCTTATTACTATAGAATGAATAAGAGTACATGGGATCCGAACAGTCCTGATACGTATGAAATGGAAAGACTGGGAGAGAGTGGTACCGATTATATTAATGAACAGGATAAAGGGTATTCATCTGATAATACTTTCTATTTTGATGCTAGATTGGATTACAATCGTGCCTTTGGTAACCATAATGTTTCCGGTATGTTGATGTACATGCAAAGGGAATTCAGAAATGGAGTACGCCCCAATCGTCTTCAAGGCTTTTCCGGACGATTTACTTACGATTATAAGCATAAATACCTTGCTGAATTCAACTTTGGATACAATGGTACGGAACGACTTGCGAAAGATAACCGTTTTGAATTCTTCCCTGCAATGTCATTAGGATGGGTGCCGAGTAGTGAAGACTTTTGGGAACCTTTGCAGAAATATATAAATCATTTTAAGATAAGAGGTTCATACGGTATTGTAGGTAGTGACGGGCTTGATGAAGGTGCAGGACATTATCTTTATGTGGATAATGTAGCTCTTTCAGGAAATACGTTCCATACAGGTTATCATGGAGAATATGCTTATAGTGGTCCGGTTTTCAATACATTTGCAGTAGAAGATGCTTGTTGGGAAAGAGTGAACAAACTGGATATTGGTGTTGACCTGGAGTTATTCAACCAACTGAATATAACATTCGACTATTTCTATGATCGCAGACACAAAATATTGATGAAACGCGGCTCATGGCCTATACTTACCGGTTATGCTAATACAACTCCGTGGAGTAATATTGGTAAGGTAGATAATCAGGGGGTAGAATTTAGCGTAAATTGGCGTAAGGAACTTGTTAAAGATTTAGTAATGGACCTTAGAGGAAACTTTACTTATAATAAGAACAAATATGTTTATTACGATGACCCCAACTATTCGTCAGTATGGCATAAGAAAAACAACCAGCCGTTGAGCATTTCGTGGGGATATCTGGCTGAAGGATATTTCCAGAGCGATGAAGAAGTTGCACAATGGGCTGACCAAACAGGACTTGGAAGCCAGCCACGGGCAGGTGATATTAAGTATCGCGATGTAAATGGTGACGGTATCATCAGCAACGATGATAAGGTGATGCTTTCTCCTTATGGAACAACACCTAGGATACAATATGGTTTCGGGTTGAATCTGACTTATAAGAAGTTTGATTTTGGTGTGTTCTTCAACGGATCGGCAAAACGTAATATTATGATTCATGGATCGTTTACAGATTTCGGACAATATAACTCGAACGTTATGAAATGGATTGCCGATGATCATTGGACAAAAGATAATCAGAATGCTCAATTCCCTAGGCTTGGCTTGTCTTGGTCCGATATAGGAAACAACGCTCAAGAAAGTAGTCATTGGATGCGTAATGGTAACTTTATCCGTTTCAAAACACTCGAAGTAGGGTATCGCTTCCCACATTGTCGCGTTTACTTCAGCGGTGATAACTTAGCTGTTTGGAGTCCGTTCGATTTGTGGGATCCGGAATTGAGCTGGAACTCTTATCCGTTGCAACGCACATTTAACATTGGTGTACAAATGAATTTTTAACTGGAAATTTTAATTGTTATGAGAAAACATAAAGCAAGGAATATAGCATGTAGCATGATTTTAGGTCTTAGTGTATGTGTGACATCATGTGATTATCTTGATGTGGTTCCACCGGAACAGGCTACAATAAACGATACGATGAAAGACCGGGAAGATGTTGTAAATTTTATCAACTCATGTTATGTGGCGGTAGAAAATACGTCTCCTTTTTTCTATTCTATTTTTGAATGGTCGGCTGATGAAACTGTATCTCCTCCCCTTTGGAATGATAATAACCAGAATACAGCGTGGAATTTACGTTCGGCTTCTAATGCTGGTGGGTATTGGAGCGATCTGTATAATTCAATAGGACAATGTAATATGTTCCAAAAATTGCTTGCAGGTAGTTCTCCGTTAGGAGCTACGGAGCAAGATATAAAACGTTGGTATGCGGAATCCGAATTTTTGAAGGCCTATTATCATTTTCGTCTGTTAGAAATGTATGGTCCTATTCCTATTATAGATGAAAGACCGTCACAAGGTACATTGCCGGAAGAATTTCCGGGACGTTCGCATTTCGATTATGTGGTAGACTATATAGTAAATCAGAAATTAAAGGATGAGACTATCAATGCGCTGCCGGATGTAGGCAATGCAGATGATTGGGGGCGTGCTACCAAAACGACTGCTTTGGCTTTGAAAGGACGTACGTTGTTGTATGCTGCTTCTGATTTATGGAATGGTCGTTTCCCTTATCCTGACTGGAAAAATGACAAATATGAGACTCCAGGGTATGGAAAGGAACTGGTGAGTACTACCAAAGACAGGAAAAAATGGGAAACAGCGCTTGCGGCTAACCTTGCTGCTTTAAAATATGCAGAAAGTGAAGATGGAGGAAAACGCAAGTTAATAGATTTGGATAATATGCCCAAAACATTGATGGATGTAGGTTTGCCATATATCCCGGGAGTAGATACATCGACGCCGGAAGGAAAAGAGTTTGCACAAAGAGTACTTATGTTACGCTCTATCACTGCTTCCAATGAGGATGACGGAAACAGAGAGACTATTTGGGGATTATTCTTGCAAGGCAATGGCTCTCATGACAGAATAAATTTCGAAGCACAGTCACCGAAACATATCGTTTGTTATAATCAAGCAAATAATAGTTGGATGGAAGGATGGTGCGGACTGGCTCCTACTCTTTATAGCGCGGAACATTTTTATACAAAGAATGGGAAATTGCCTGAAAAAGATAGCGAGTTCGCTCCCAAGACTGAATGGCTGGAAAGTGCTAATTTAGATCGACCGGAAATTATAAAGCTGAATGCTTATAGAGAACCTCGTTTTTATGCCACAATATCTTTTGACGGCGACGATTACTCTACGGAAATTTGTGACGGAGAACCTTTGAGGATAAACTTAAGAGATAAGGAAAAACAAGGATATAATCCTAATCACGCGAACCGTGACTTCACTGTTACAGGTTTCTTTATGAAAAAGCATATAGCGCCAAACATAAAAATATCAAGTGTAACAGGAGCAATAAGCAACAAAAATTATCCTAAACCTTTATTCCGTTTGGGCGAACTTTATTTGAACGTGGCTGAATGCTATGCTGAACTTGGAGAGATAGGTAATGCGATTAAGTATTTAAATCCTATACGTAAACGTGCGGGAGTGCCTGAATTGACAGAGGCGGACGTTACGAGCGAAATGACAATTGTTGACTGGGTACGTTCGGAACGATTCATTGAGCTTTGGGGAGAAGGGCATCGTTATTACGATGTACGTCGCTGGATGATTGCTCCCGAACAGTTGAAGGCTGGGGCAAGAGAAGGGCTTAATGTCGAAAATGCAGGTATGGACCCTAAATTTGGGGAATTGAATAGAAGAGTAACGATTAATCAACCTTTCCAATGGGATAACCGTATGTATATGTGGCCTATTGATTGGAGTGAAATTGCAAACGATCCTCAGTTAGTTCAGTGCCCGGGATATTAATCGTATAAAGAAATTTAGTATGAAAAAGAAAATATTAGTAACGTTATTGACAGGAGGCTTGATTTTACTGGCTTCTTGTAATAAATCAGATTATGATCTGGAGAAAATGATTCCAGAGGAGTTCCATAAAATAGTGTATTTGAAAACATATGGTAAACAGGAACTGAATTTACTCGTTACAGGAAAGAAAAATGTATTTAATTATTCAGTTTTGAAGGGTGGAGTGATGCCTGAACTTACAGCGACGGCTGATTTGAAAGTAATGACCCAGAAAGAATTGGATGAAAAATATAGCAATCTGGAGAATGTAAAATATAAGTTGATCACAGAAGAAGCTTATACGATTAGTAACACTCATTTTGATTTTACGTCAGAAGAAAACTATAAAGAGTTCAATATATCATTTGATCCTCAAATAGTGGCTGATGATAGTGAAGACGATCCGGATGCTGTGTGGGTACTTCCGCTGTATTTGAGCAGTGATACGGACTCTGTAAATGCAAATAAAAATAATATATTTTTGCAGGTAACAGATATTGTAAGACCTCTTGTCGGGTTTAAAACTACTGCTTTGGAATATCATGAAGAAAGTTTAGGTAGTCCATTACAATCTATATCATTGCCTGTCCCTGTTGTTTTGAATGTAGAAAATACGGGTTGGAACATTGATTGCAGTTTCGCAACTAATGCTGATTATGTAAAGTCATACAACGAAACACATGGAACCAGTTTTCAACTGTTGGAAAGCGGATATTCATTCGATGAGTCTTTGACATTGTCTCAAACTACTCCCGAGGCTTCTATCAATGTCAAAGTCGATATTAAAGATTTAGGTCCGGGAGATTATCTGCTGCCAATAGAGATTGTGGGAACTTCTATATTTGGCATACAGAATGGAAAGAACATATACCCTTTAGCTATACGTATCATGGGTTATATACAAAATAGGGATAAGTGGGAAGCAAAAGCCTCTTCGGATTCTAAAGGTGCTGAAATGGAAGGTGATTATCAAGGTGGGGCAGAACATGCGATTGATGGTAACGTGAATACGTTCTGGAATTCCAGATGGAAAAATCCTATACCTAATCCACCTCATTATTTATGGTTTGACACGAAGAGAGAAACTTTATTCACTCACATTCGTATTGTTCCTAGAGATGTGTTTAAAAACGAGATGTCAGGTAAATTCTATGTAAGTGACAGTGACGTTGCTATCTCTAGTGATGACAGTTCATGGAAAGAAGTGGGTTCATTTACCATGTTAGATACTCCGATTACTCAGATATTTGGTATTGTTCCTACTAAAGGACGTCAGATAATGATTAAAGTTGAATCAAGTACTGATGGTAATAAGACCGCATGTTTTGCTGAAGTCTATGCTTATGGCATGTAAATAAAAACTGGAAAAAGTTGCCATACATATGGCAGACCCCGCAAGATTTTTCTAACTTTATTGCTTGATTTTGCGGGGTTTTCTTATTTAGAGAATATTATTAACAAAATAGCTGATACATGAAGATGAACAGGAAAAGAACTTTATTAATAACGGGACTGACAGCTTTGTTTATGCAAACTTTTGCACAAAAAGCTCCGGAACCCTACGGATTAGTTCCGAGTGAAAGACAATTGGAATGGTATGATCGTGAGATGATTGCTTTTTTTCATTTTGGTATTAATACATTCGAAGAATATGTAAATGAAGGAGATGGGAGAGCGCCGGCCGCTATTTTCAATCCTACCGCTTTAGATTGCCGGCAGTGGATGGAAACACTGAAATCGGCTGGTATTCCATGTGGTATTATTACTGCAAAACATGCTGACGGATTTTGTCTTTGGCCAAGCCAATATACTGATTACTGCGTAAAAAATGCTGCATGGAAAGGGGGAAAGGGAGATGTCGTTCGTGAATTTGTGGATGCTTGTGAGGAATATGGTGTAAAGGCCGGCATATATCTTGGACCTCACGACAGACATGAGCATCTCTCTCCACTTTATACAACTGAACGATATAAAGAGTATTATGCTCATCAGTTAGAAGAACTTATGGGTAATTATGGTAAAATATGGGAAACATGGTGGGATGGTGCAGGAGCAGATGAACTGATTACTCCTGTTTATAAACATTGGTATAAGATTGTGCGCGAAAAGCAGCCTGATTGTGTCATTTTCGGAACGAAAAATTCTTATCCTTTCGCTGATGTGCGTTGGATGGGAAATGAGGCGGGGAAAGCCGGAGATCCTTGTTGGGCTACAACGGATTCTGTAGCGATACGCGATGAAGCTCAATATTATAAGGAGTTAAACGAGGGTGTACTTGGTGGTAATGCATATGTCCCGGCTGAAACGGATGTTTCCATTCGTCCTAGCTGGTTCTATCATGAGGAAGAAGATGAGAGAGTGAAAAGTGTGAAAGAACTTTGGGAGATCTATTGCTCGTCTGTAGGACATAATAGTGTATTACTGCTAAATCTTCCGCCGGACAGACGTGGACTTATTCATTCTACGGACTCTCTGAATATGGCTTTATTAAAGAAAGGTATAGACGAAACGTTCTCGAAAAATTTATTGGCGGGCTCAAAAATAAATGCAACAAATGTACGAGGTAGTAATTTCCGGCCGGAGAATCTGATAGATGCAGATAAAAAAACGTATTATGCCGGTAAAGATGGTCAAGCAAACTCCGATATTACATTTAAATTACCCCGTACTACGGAATTTGATTGCTTGATGTTGCAAGAAGTTATTCAGTTAGGACATCGGACCACTAAATGGAGTGTAGAATATTCCAATGATGGAAAGAATTGGAAGTCCATACCGGAGGCAAGCGAAAAACAGACAGTAGGGAATAAGTGGATCATTTGTTTTAGTCCTGTGAAAGCTGGTTATGTGCGTCTGCGTATTCAAGATGGTTTGGCATGTCCGGCCTTGCATACATTCGGAGTTTACAAACAATCTTCACTTTTTAAATAATCGGAATAGGTATATTTAATAAAATTATATCAATGAGAGGAATTGCAGGAATATACTTTATCTTCTTTTGTCTACTTTCCGTTTCGGCACAGAAATTTGATCCTAAACAAGGGTATGAAATTCATACTGTAAATGGATTGGTATTAGATAATCAAGAAAGCTACAGTCCGAATTCAAATATTTTTATAGCTAAACGTGAATCTAACAAAGGTTCACAAGTCTGGAATTTGCGTCCGACAGGAAGAGAGGGGTATTATAGTATTGTAAGCCCGCTTACTGAAATGGGGATAGACAATGCAGGACTCGGAGAAAAAGAAGGAGCTATTATTCAATGGGATGCGGATGTAAAAAACTTAAATCAGCAATGGAAAGTGACTAAACTCGATAACGGGAATTATACGTTTTCCAGTGCTACTAGTGGTTATTGTCTAGGGTTTTCAGGGGCAGGTCTTGTGGGAGAACCTGTATTTCAGGTAGAACCGGATGATGCAAAAAGCAATCAGCAATGGAAAATAGTAGAGTCTTCTATGAAAATAGAGCCTGCTCCATTGAAGACTGAAAGCGATAACGACTGGGAAAATGAACGTATCTTTGCCATAAACAAAGAGGATGGGCGTTCTACATTTATTCCATTTGTCAATACGGAGGAGATGAAGAAAGACCCCATTTATCAGTATCCCTGGGAACGTACTAACTCGTCGCGTTACTTCTTGTTGAATGGGAATTGGAAGTTCAGTTGGGTGAAACAGCCTTCTGAACGTCCGAAGAATTTCTATCAGCTTGACTATGATGTGTCTGACTGGAAAGAAATACCTGTTCCGTCCAATTGGGAAATGCATGGATATGGGACTCCTATCTATACCAATATCGCTTATCCTATTCGTAATAATCCTCCTTTTATTCAATCCCAAAGGAAATATACAATAGAGAAAGAACCCAATGCAGTCGGGTCTTACAGACGTGATTTCAGATTGCCGGACGAATGGACAGACAAACAAATATTTATTCATTTCGATGGCATATATAGTGCTGCGTATGTATGGATTAACGGGAAAAAGGTGGGATATACTCAAGGTGCAAATAATGATGCCGAATTTGACATTACGAAATATGTGAAACGGGGAACTAATACGGTAGCTGTAGAAGTCTATAGATGGAGTGATGGCAGCTATCTTGAAGATCAGGATATGTTCCGGATGAGCGGGATTCATCGTGATGTGTATTTGATTGCTACTCCTAAGGTTCGTCTGCGTGACATCAAATTGACTTCTGTGATAAGTGACAGGCTGGATAAGGCAGAATTAAAGGTAGAGGCTGACGTGCGTAACTATACTTTGAAAAAAACGAATGCTTTACTGCGTGTATCTTTGCTTGATACTAAGGGTATTACGGTACGCTCATTCGTTATTGGTGCAAATGGAATTGAAAGCACCAAAGAAGTGAGATGCGAGGGAAAGACAGTCATTAGAGATCCTCTTTTATGGAGTGCGGAAATGCCGAATCTCTATACCGTAAACTTTGAACTGATGGATGAAAACGGTCATGTGTTGGAGGCGACAACCCAGAAATATGGTTTCCGTAAAATAAATATGTGGAATAAGAAGGTATATATAAACAATAAGCTGACTTATTTTAAAGGGGCTAATCGACATGATACCCATCCTCAATTCGGTAAAGCTGTACCAGTGGAAAGTATGAAAGAAGATGTGTTGTTATTTAAACGATTCAATCTCAACACGCTTCGGACGAGTCATTATCCCAATGATCCCAAAATGTATGCTTTATGCGATTATTATGGTATTTATGTAATGGACGAAGCTGATCTGGAATGCCACGGAAATATGTCACTGAGCAATCTTGAAAGTTGGGAAGGTGCCTATGTTGATCGGGTGGTTCGTATGGTAGAAAGAGATAAAAATCATCCTTCTGTGATCTTCTGGTCTATGGGTAATGAGTCTGGAGGCGGGCGTAACTTCGAAGCTTCTTATAAGGCGATAAGAGCATTGGATGACAGGCTTATACACTATGAGGGGATGAATGACGTGGCAGACATCGATTCGCGCATGTACCCTTCGTTGGAAAGCATGATAGAACAAGACAAACAAGAACGGAATAAACCGTTTTTCCTTTGTGAATATGCTCATGCTATGGGAAATGCTGTAGGAAATCTGGAAGAGTATTGGGATTATATTGAAAATCATTCCAACCGTATGATTGGCGGATGTATTTGGGATTGGGTAGATCAAGGTATCAATATGCCCGGACAAGCTACTGACAGATATTATTTTGGAGGAAGTTTTGGAGATTATCCTAACGACAATGATTTCTGTTGCAATGGGCTGATTACTCCGGACCGACGTATTACTGCAAAACTATGGGAGGTGAAGAAGGTATACCAGTATATCACCTTTGATAAGAATGGGGAAAACAGCATAGGACTGCGTAATCGCTATTGTGTATATAATCTACACGATTTCAACCTCCATTATACACTGTTGAAGAATGGAGTTCCATTCAAAGAAGAAGAGTTCTCGCTACCGGACGGAAAACCGGGAGAACACAGAGCTGTACAGGTTTTATATGAACGCTATTTAACGGAAGATGCTGACTATCATATTAATTTGGAGGTAAAACTTAAAAAAGATTGTGTATGGGCAAAAGCAGGACATGTGGTGGCTACAGAGCAATTCCAGCTTAAAAAAGGTCCTGAGGAAAGCATAACTCCTATGCAGGTCGGAACTAATGATTTGATTAAGATTGTCGAAGAAAGAGATCATGGTGTATATATCCGCGGTAATATGTTTGAAGTCGTGTTCGACTCTAAAGAAGGAAAAATGACCGCTTTAAGATATCATGGTAAGAACATGATACATCAGCGCGAAGGCTGGGTTTTCAATGGGTATCGCTCTATAAATAATGATCCGCGGGAGTGGATTGCTTCACAAAAGGAACTTTCATCATTCAAATGGGAAATGGCAGAAGACAAACAATCGGTGACGGTCATCGTTCAATTAGTGGAAAAGTTCGGAAAACAAGACGTAGCTTATTCTGTCTCCTATTGCATACATGGAGACGGAAAGGTGTTTGTTGATGCTTCATTCAAAACAGGATCCGGCTTTGACTTGCCGCGTTTGGCATTGCAGAGTTTCCTGAATCCTGAATTGGAAAATATTGAATGGTATGGACGTGGACCAATAGAAAATTATCCGGATCGTAAGAACGCTGCTTATATCGGTCGGTATAAGAGTACTGTCTCGGACATGGGGGAATATTATACACGTTCTCAAACAATGGGCGGACGTACGGATACACGTTGGATTGCATTAACAGCTAACAATGGAAAAGGACTGAAGATTACTTCTACAGATGTTTTTGATTTTAGTGCTTTGCATTATACAGACAAGGATTTGTGGAATGTAAAATATGGACATGACTTAGAGGATATTCGTCGTTCCGAAGTTGTTCTCAATTTAGATTGTATACAACGAGGATTGGGCAATGCCAGCTGTGGTCCGGGACCTCGTCCGCAATATGAAATAAAGAAAGATACAGTATATCGATATTCTTTTTGGATAGAACCAATTGAATGAAAGACTGTATGATGTGATAACTTGAAAATTAAATAGTGAAATGAAAAATATAAATAGATTCTTATTGTTCTTCTTCTTAAGCAGTGTATTATTGGCTTGCTCCGAGGATGAAGGCGATTCTAGGAGTGAAACGTCATTGCCATATGCCATAATAGGGGAGAATCAGAATATGCCTTCAGGTGGTATTATTATTGCGGAATTCGATGATGCTCCGCGAGGGCAGGATATTAGTAAAATAGTTGACGCTAATGCGGACACTAAATATACTACGGGACACAACACATTTTCTATTATATGGAACGGTGACCAAAGAGCGACTGTGTCCAGTTATTCTTTAACTTCAGCTGACGAGGCTGCAGGGAAAGATCCGAAATCGTGGACTCTTTCCGGATCAAATGATAACAAGATTTGGGTTACGCTTGATTCTAAAGAAGGAGAAATTTTTGAGGAAAGAAAAGAAACGAGAGTTTTCAATATTACAAATGGTACGGCATATAAGTATTATAAGCTGGATATCAATAACAATAATGGAGGCTCCGGGACGCAGATCGCAGAGTGGACATTGAAGCAAGAGGAGGCTATTATTAATATAGATGACTTAATCGAGAAATATGGCAGTGGTTTTACGTATAGTGACTCCAATCCTATGGGGACTCAGTACGAAAATAAGCATGTGACTACAAAGGAAGATCGGGAATGGCTGGCAAATCCTGATAATGAACCGTTACTTCTTCCGGGGACACCAAGTCTGACTCAATTCAAGGAGTTTTATGTGAATCTGTATCCGTTTGGTGAACCTGTGCCGGCAGATGTGAATCAGCATGCTATTGGCGACTGTTGGGCTTTGGCTATTTTTGCGTCTTTCGCTTATCAGTGCCCGGATTTTATCAAATCTATTATCACAAAGAATGACGGTAATACATTTACTGTAAAGATGTTCGATCCTCAAGGTAAACGGGTAGATGTTTGCATCAGATCCACATTCTTGGCAGATGCTTCCGGTAACATTGGAGCTACTACGGGGAAAGGAAATGTTCCGACATGGGCTACTGTATTAGAAAAGGCTATGATGAAATGGGAAAAAATATATCAGGTAAATCCGGATATTAATGGCATAGGCGGTTATCTGGTATCGCCGATGTTTACTGGTGCAGGAGGTAGTTTCTCTTTTGGTCCCGGACAGCTAAAAGCGGCAGAACTTGAACGGGTAGCAAAAGCGTGTTTGCAACAAAGAAAAATTTCAGGAGGTGGCTTTAATGTGGGTGATTTACCGGCCGGGCCGTTGACTACAGTTACATATCATGCTTTCACACTTATGCATTCAGCTGATCCTGATGCCTTATTCTCAATGCGTAATCCATGGGGAATAGATGCGGGCAATGGAGATAAAGTTGACGGAGTCTTGAATATATATGATGACGGAGTTGTGCCTCCGACTGTTGATTTTAGTATAATTGAACCAGGCATAGCTGTCAATTATATGAAGAAAAATTTAGGAGCGTATATTCCTCCTCGATATTCATCTGCCCCTTTATATAAAGCATTACCCTATGAGGTAAGAAAATAATAAAAAGCCATCCCTGGAATAGACGAAAACAGGGATGGCTTTTTAGTTGCACGTTTACTATTCTCAAGCAAAACACTGATTTTCAATACTCATTATAAAACTTCTGGCTAATTTTGCCTAAATGAGATAAAACTAATACCTTTGCACCATATTTACTAATACAAAGAGTATGACTTATCATCATTTATCTGTCCTGGTCCATCGTCAAGCCGAAAAATATGGCGACAAGGTAGCCTTAAAATACCGTGACTATGAGACAGCTCAATGGATTCCTATTTCATGGAAGCAGTTCTCAGGAACAGTACGGCAAGTAGCTAATGCTTTCGTGGCATTGGGAGTAGAAGAACAAGAGAATATCGGTATATTTTCACAGAATAAACCCGAATGGTTCTATGTCGACTTTGGCGCGTTTGCCAATCGGGCTGTTACCATTCCGTTTTATGCAACGAGTTCACCTGCGCAGGCGCAATATATCATTAATGATGCGCAGATTCGTTTCCTTTTTGTAGGCGAGCAATACCAGTATGATGCTGCTTTCAGCATCTTTGGTTTCTGCACCTCTCTGCAACAACTGATTATCTTTGACCGTTCGGTTGTGAAAGATCCCCGTGACGTATCATCTATCTATTTTGATGAATTTATGGCGACGGGAGAGGGATTGCCTCATAATGATACGGTAGAAGAACGTACGGAGCGGGCTTCTTATGATGACTTGGCAAACATTCTTTATACATCCGGTACAACGGGTGAGCCGAAGGGCGTCATGCTTCATCATTCCTGTTATCTGGAACAGTTTCATACACACGATGACCGTTTGACAACAATGTCGGATAAGGATGTATCCATGAACTTCCTCCCCTTGACACACGTGTTTGAGAAAGCATGGTGTTATCTCTGTATTCATAAAGGAGTACAGATTTGTATCAATCTCCGTCCGGCGGATATTCAGACAACGATTAAGGAAATTCGTCCGACACTGATGTGTAGCGTTCCCCGTTTTTGGGAGAAAGTGTATGCAGGCGTACAAGAAAAAATAAACGAAACAACAGGGTTGAAGAAAGCACTGATGTTGGATGCTATCCGAGTAGGTAGGATTCATAATCTGGATTATCTGCGTTTGGGTAAGACTCCTCCGGTGATGAATCAACTGAAATATAAATTCTACGAAAAGACAATCTATTCTCTACTGAAAAAAACAATTGGTATTGAGAACGGTAATTTTTTCCCAACTGCCGGTGCTGCCGTACCTGATGAAATCAATGAATTCGTCCATTCAGTAGGAATCAATATGGTGGTGGGATATGGATTGACGGAATCTACGGCTACTGTATCTTGTACGCTGCCGGTTGGCTATGACATCGGTTCGGTTGGTGTCGTATTGCCGGGACTTGAAGTGAAGATCGGTGAAGACAATGAAATCCTGCTTCGGGGCAAGACGATTACCAAAGGTTATTATAAGAAAGCAGAAGCTACGGCTGCTGCCATTGAACCGGATGGCTGGTTTCATACAGGTGATGCCGGTTATTTTAAGAACGGACAGTTATTCCTAACCGAGCGCATCAAGGATTTGTTTAAAACATCGAATGGAAAGTATATCGCTCCACAAGCTTTGGAAACGAAACTGGTTATAGACCGTTATATCGACCAAATCGCTATTATTGCCGATCAGCGTAAATTTGTTTCAGCCCTGATAGTACCTGTATATGGATACGTAAAAGAGTATGCAAAAGAAAAAGGTATTGAATATAAAAATATGACTGAGTTGCTGCAACATCCGAAGATTGTAGGATTGTTCCGTGCACGGATTGATACACTCCAACAGCAGTTTGCACACTATGAGCAAATCAAACGTTTCACTTTGCTTCCCGAACCGTTCAGCATGGAACGTGGAGAATTGACTAATACGTTGAAATTGAAACGGGCGGTAGTTGCCAAGAATTATAGTGAGCAGATCGAAAAGATGTACGAAGAAAATGAGAAATAAGCGACAGACGGTGAACGTAAGTATGAAACAATAAACCGTAAATAGTAAGTCGTGAACAATAAAACGGTGAACAATCTGTGTAATAGACAGGTCTGTTCACCGTTTGTTATTTATGCGAATCAGAGTTCAACTACTGATTCGCATTATTTATTGTTTACTCGTTTTTACTTAGTATCCGAAGATCTGCTCCTGTGTCAGTTCTTCAATAGGACCTACAGCTTTCAGCTTGTCCAGTTCCAAATCTTTCTTATCTCCCAAAATGCAATACACATACGTGCGTCCTTTTACCCATTGCTTTTGGAAGTCGGCAATGTCTTTCAGTGTCATGTTCTGTATATCATTGTAGAGCTTGATACGCGGGTCTATGTTTTGGCCTAAATCCTGTGCATTGATATAACTCCAGATGATGTCACCTTTGACAATACGTTCAGTACGCAGGCGATTCGTTAATCCGTCTTTAGCCAGTTTGAAGGCAGCCTCCGATTCAGGCATATTGTTGATGATGTCATTAAATGTGGTGACGGCATCGATCATCTTGTCGTTTTGCGTTGCGATCTGTGTACGTAATATATAGGGGTACTTCAAGTAGTTCGGCGGTAGTATGCTAGCCCAAGCAGAATAAGCCAATCCACGTGTCTCACGCATTTCTTGGAAGACGATGGAGTTCATGCCACCTCCGAAATATTCATTATATAATTTGCGGGTAGGCTCGATGGCTGGATCATACTTCTTGCCGAGATTGGATATCTGCGCCATGTATATTTGTTTGGCGTCATAAGGAGCTATCAGAACTTTAGTAACAGGCGTTTCAAGATAAGAATATTCGTTTCCGGCAGGAATGTCTTTCAAGACTGCCGGAACCTGATGATACTGATTGATGGTAGCTAACAAATCTTTGCTGCTGCTTGGACCGTAGTATAAAATGCGGTGCTTGTAACTGTTCTGATTGTGAATCCGGTCTACTAACTCTTGTGGATTCATATTTGTCAGTTCCGCTTCCGTTAGCAGATTGGTGGCAGGTGATTGGGGACCGTACATGGCATAGCTCATCAAACGGGAGAAATTCTGGCTCTGATTCAACTTGGCATCAGAACGGGCTTTCAGTATATCTCCAGCCATATTCGCATAGGCTTCTTTGTTTACTTGTGCATCTGCCAGTAGCTTCTCGAATAATTGTACGGCAGCCGGCATATTCTCATTCAGTCCGGAAAGTACGACATACGTGCGTTCGTAGCCCGGAGATACGTAGAAAGTACAAGCCAAGCGATAGAATTCACTTTTCAGTTCCTCCGGTGTCATATCCGAAGTTCCCAGATATTCGAGATAGTCAAATGCTGTTCCTAAAGCCTTGTCATGGTTGTTCCCCATGTCAAAGACATAGATCAACTGGAACAGATCATTGGCTACATTCTGCTTGTAAAGAACCGGAATATCAGATTTCGCCTTTAACTGACTCATGTCTTTCTGATAGTCAAGGAATACAGGCTCGATCGGTTTTACTGCACTTTCCTGTACTTTTACAAGGAACGGACTGGCTACATCACGATTAGTGATGATAGGAGTAATCTCCGGTTTCGTCATCTTCTTTTCGTTCGGGTCTTTCCCTTGTTTCTTGTAGATAACGGCGTAGTTATCTTCTTTCAGGTATTTGTTGGCAAATGTTACAATGTCTTCTTTGGTCAGTTTGGCCATACGGTCGATAGCGGTCACTTCGTCTTTCCAGTCTGTACCATTGATAAATGAGTTGACAAACATGTCAGCACGTCCTTCATTACTTTCCATATTTTGCAGTTCGCCGAGTTTGAAGTTGTTGATGTTGGCTTCCAACATTTTTTCGTCGAAATCGCCGGCGCAGAGCTTTTTGATTTCGCCGAGCAGTAAGTCTTTCACTTCTTCCAGCGTTTGTCCCTGTTTGGGAAGTCCTCCTAACAACAATGCCGAGTAATCCGCCAGTCCCATCGGATAGCCATAACTATTCAGCACTTTCTGCTGTTGATTCAGATCGAGGTCAATCAGTCCCGCTTTTCCGTTGTATAACACTTGGGAAACGACTTGTAGGATTTCAAAGTCTTTGTCAGACACACCGGGAAATCTCCAGGCCAGTGCAACACTTTCAGCATCCGGACCTAATACCTCTTTCACAACAGGTTGTGTGATTGGTGCTTCTTTCGCTAAGTTTAGCTTCGGAAGGTCCGGGTTGGGTTTCAGACCGCCGAAATATTTGTCAATGAGTACAATTGTCGCATCCGGGTCTAAATCACCGGACATGCAGATTGCCATATTATTGGGTACATACCATTGTTTATAGTAATTCTTGATATTCGTGATAGAAGGATTCTTCAGGTTTTCCTGTGTACCCAACACCGTTTGCGTCCCGTAAGGATGCTTTGGGAAGAGAGAGGAGAAAATGGCTTCCTGCACTTTACTGTTATCACGGGTGAGTGACATGTTTTTCTCTTCGTATACAGCTTCCAGTTCTGTGTGAAAACCACGAATGACATTGTTTTCAAAACGATCTGCCTGAATCTTTGCCCAGTTTTCTATCTGGTTGGAAGGAATGTCTTCCTGATAAACCGTCTGGTCGTACCAGGTATAAGCATTGCTGCCGGTAGACCCGATGGCTGCCATTAATTTGTCATATTCATTAGGGATAGCGTACTTGGAGGCTTCGTAAGAAAGGCTGTCGATGGTGTGGTAGATAGCTTTACGTTTCGCTTCATCCGTAGTCTTGCGATAAATCTCGAATTGTTGTTCGATTGCATCCAATAGAGGCTTTTCTGTCGCGTAGTCTTGTGTGCCAAACTTGTCAGTGCCTTTAAACATCAGATGTTCGAAATAATGAGCAAGTCCGGTTGTTTCTGCCGGGTCATTCTTTCCGCCTACCCTTACTGCGATAAATGTTTGTATGCGCGGAGTTTCCTTGTTTACGGTGAGGTAAACTTTTAGTCCGTTGTCCAGTGTGTAAATGCGGGCTTTTAGCGGGTCATTGGGCACTGTTTCGTAGCTATACTTTTTTTGTGAGCTACAACTGCAAATCACTACTGCCAGGAAGAGTGATAAGCAAGAAAGTTTCAGTAGTTTGTTCATAATATGACAACATTTTAATAACAAAAACAAAGGTAGCAGATTTTTGCTTATCTTTGTCCCCTGATATCTGAAATTTGTAAATAATAAAATTGTAAATCAAATGATTACTATTGAACAACTTAAAGACGTGAAAGAGCGCACTGATGCGCTGAGGAGGTATCTTTGACATCGACGGGAAGAAAATTCAAGTCGAAGAAGAGCAATTAAGAACACAAGCTCCGGGATTTTGGGATGACCAGAAGAGGGCTGAAGCTCAAATGAAACTGGTGAAAGACCTGCAAAAGTGGATTGAAGGCTACAACGAACTCAAGACACTGGCAGATGAACTTGAACTGGCATTTGATTTCTATAAAGAAGAACTGGTGACCGAGGAAGATGTAGACGCTGCTTACGCAAAAGCCAGTGAAGCAGTAGAGGCACTCGAACTCAAAAATATGCTTCGGGACGAAGCCGACCAGATGGATTGTGTGTTGAAAATCAATTCAGGTGCCGGTGGTACGGAAAGCCAGGACTGGGCTTCTATGCTGATGCGTATGTATCTGCGTTATGCCGAGACGAACGGCTATAAAGCTACCATTGCCAACCTTCAGGAAGGTGATGAAGCCGGAATCAAAACCTGTACTATCAATATTGAAGGTGATTTTGCATACGGTTATTTGAAGGGAGAGAACGGTGTGCACCGCCTGGTTCGTGTTTCTCCATACAATGCACAAGGTAAACGTATGACTTCCTTTGCTTCTGTATTCGTTACTCCGCTGGTGGATGACAGTATCGAGGTAAATATTTTGCCTGCCAATATCTCTTGGGATACATTCCGAAGTGGTGGTGCCGGTGGTCAGAATGTAAATAAGGTAGAATCCGGTGTCCGTTTGCGTTATCAGTATAAAGATCCTTATACCGGTGAGGAAGAAGAAATCTTGATTGAAAATACCGAAACCCGTGACCAGCCAAAGAACCGTGAGAATGCAATGCGTCAACTACGTTCCATCTTGTATGATAAGGAATTGCAGCATCGCATGGCAGAACAGGCGAAAGTGGAAGCCGGTAAGAAGAAGATCGAATGGGGATCCCAGATCCGTAGCTACGTATTTGATGACCGTCGCGTGAAAGATCATCGTACCAACTATCAGACTTCAGATGTGAACGGTGTGATGGATGGCAAAATAGATGGTTTTATCAAAGCTTATCTGATGGAGTTTTCTTCACAGGAATCATAAAAAATAAAATTATCAAGTGTTATTTTTGGAAAGTTAAAAGATTTGTTCTTACTTTGTTAGCGTTGAACTTAAAAGCTAACTATTATGAGTAAGGGGAAGAAAAAAGTAGCGATTAGTAAGAAAGAAGAAGAACAAGCCCAGAAGGTTGTCAGAATAGTGTTCGTCTCATTAATTATTTTGGCATTGATTATGCTGATTGCATTTTCCTTTTTCGGCTGATAAGTTCACCACAAATTACACAGCCGGTCCAGATTGTTTGGCTATTGATATGATGAATATCAAATTCAATCTGTGGTAATCTGCGTAATCTGTGGTGAACTCTTTGTTTTGTAATGCATTTGTATTCTATGTAATATGAATGTAACTTTTCTGTCATTTTCCTGTATTCGATTTGTCATCTTCGTGTATCCTCACAGTTGTACTTTTGCCGTGAATTTAGTAGCATACAACTGAAATGAGTAGAATCACAACAACCGTCGTCATGCTTTTGCTGGCGACAATGGCCTTTGGACAGGCAAAAGAAGATGCCGGGGATGGCAAGAAGCTGGATAAGCAGACAATGGAATTTAAGGATTACCTGCCGGAGATTCACGGAACTATCCGGGGAAAATATGAATACCAGACAGAAACAAGTGAAAGTCGTTTTGAAGTACGTAACGCGCGCTTCAGTGTTTCGGGGAATGTACATCCGTTAGTTGCCTATAAAGCGGAAATCGACCTTTCCGACGAAGGTTCCATTAAAATGCTGGATGCGTATGCACGTGTCTTCCCGATAAAAGACCTGAATTTTACGATCGGTCAGATGCGCGTTCCTTTCACGATAGATGCTCACCGCTCGCCACATCAGCAGTATTTTGCCAACCGTTCATTCATTGCCAAGCAAGTAGGAAATGTGCGTGATGTCGGTTTTACGGCTGGTTATACGAATAAAGACGGTTTTCCATTTATTCTTGAAGGGGGATTGTTCAATGGCTCCGGTCTGACGAATCAAAAAGAATGGCACAAAACGCTGAATTACTCCATGAAAGCGCAGTTGTTGCCTAATAAGAACTGGAATCTGACACTTAGTACTCAAATGATAAAACCGGAAAATGTACGGATTAATATGTATGATGCCGGTGTCTATTATCAGAATGACCGTTTTCATATTGAGGCGGAATATTTATATAAAATGTACGGCCACGAAGCGTTTAAAGATGTTCATGCGGTAAATAGTTTCATTAATTACGATTTACCATTGAAGAAAGTATTCAATAAAATCTCTTTTCTGGCTCGCTATGATATGATGACCGATCATAGTGATGGCAAGATGGATGAAACGACAAAAGCTCTGATTATAAATGATTATGCCCGCCATCGTGTGACGGGTGGAATCACACTAAGTCTTTCCAAAGCTTTCATTGCCGACCTCCGATTGAACTTCGAGAAATATTTCTATAAGAACTCCGGCGTTCCAAAAGAATCAGAACGGGACAAAATCGTGATTGAGTTCATGACGAGATTCTGAAATAAATTGAGACTTGAAAATTGAGAATTAAGAATTGTAGTTTTCTGATACATGATGTGAGGTATCAAACGATCATTTTTTTATTCTCAATATTCATTTTTTAATTTATCTTTGTGCCATGGCACAGGAAATAGAACGTAAATTTTTAGTTATCGGTGAATTTAAGTCTTCGGCTTTTGCGCAAAGTCACATTGTGCAGGGGTATATCAGTAGTGCTCGCGGGCGTACTGTCCGGGTTCGTATTCGGGATGAAAAAGGTTATCTGACGATAAAGGGAGCCTCTAATGCTTCCGGTACCAGTCGTTATGAATGGGAAAAGGAACTGGCCTTATCAGAAGCAGAAGAATTGATGAGGCTTTGCGAACCGGGGATTATTGACAAGACCCGTTATTTAGTACGTAGTGGCAAACATGTATTTGAAGTCGATGAGTTTTATGGTGAGAATGAAGGACTTATTGTGGCAGAAGTAGAGCTGGAATCGGAAGATGAGGCTTTTGTAAAACCCGACTTTATCGGTGAGGAGGTAACGGGCGATATACGCTACTATAACTCACAGTTAATGAAAAAACCGTATAAAACGTGGTGAGCGTTAACAAATAAACCGTATATTTGTTCTTATATAAAAAAGAGAGCAGTGTATGGATATGGAACAGTTGTACAGCTATGTGCCGCGTGAATTGGTTACTTTTGTTTTAGTAACCTTGTTTTCTTTATTAATCGGACTTTCGCAACGTCGAATCAGTCTGAAGCGTGAGGGTGAAACTACTCTTTTCGGAACCGACCGCACTTTTACCTTTATTGGTATATTGGGTTACTTGCTTTATATCTTAGACCCTACGGATATGCGCCTGTTTATGGGAGGCGGAGCGGTATTGGGATTGCTGTTGGGATTAAACTATTATGTAAAGCAATCGCAATTTCATGTTTTTGGTGTAACTACCATTATTATTGCCCTGATTACTTATTGTATGGCTCCTATCGTAGCTACCCAACCTTCCTGGTTTTATGTCATGGTAATTGTGACTGTGCTCCTGCTGACCGAACTTAAACATACTTTTACAGAGTTTGCGCAACGGATGAAGAATGATGAAATGATTACGTTAGCCAAGTTCTTGGCTATTAGTGGTATCATATTACCGATGCTTCCGCATAAGAATCTGATTCCGGATATTAATCTTACTCCTTATTCTATCTGGTTGGCAACAGTAGTGGTATCCGGCATTTCCTATCTCTCTTATCTATTAAAGCGATATGTATTCCATGAATCCGGAACGTTAGTTTCCGGTATTATTGGCGGATTATACAGCAGTACGGCTACGATCTCGGTACTTGCCCGTAAAAGCCGGAAAGCCTCTGAACAGGAAGCTACTGATTATGTTGCTGCCATGCTGCTGGCTGTCAGCATGATGTTTCTGCGCTTTATGATACTGATACTTATTTTCAGTAGAGAAATCTTCCTGTCTATTTATCCGTATCTGTTGACTATGGTGGTGGTGGCAGCTATTGTAGCCTGGTTTATTCACTCCCGGCAAAAACGCCCGGAAGGCCAGTCTGCTGAAACAGAAGAGGATGATAGCAGCAACCCGTTGGAATTTAAAGTTGCTTTGATTTTTGCCGTACTCTTTGTGATATTTACTTTCTTAACTCACTATACGTTGGTTTATGCGGGCACAGGTGGATTGAATCTCTTGTCTTTTGTTTCCGGTTTTAGTGATATAACTCCTTTTATATTAAACTTGTTGCAAAATACAGGTAGTGTGGCTGCATTGATAATTACTGCTTGTAGTATGCAGGCTATCATTAGCAATATAATGGTAAATATGTTCTATGCTCTATTCTTTGCAGGAAAAGGAAGTAAACTTCGTCCTTGGATTTTGGGAGGATTCGGTGTGGTAATTGCTTGTAATCTCGTTTTGTTGCTGTTCTTTTATATTTAAGAAAAGGGAACAATTGATCGTTTTTCATTGGTCTTAGTTCTAGTAATTTTCTATTTTGTCGAATATAGTCGATAAAATAGAAGTGTTTTTATCGGCTATATTCGATAAAGTGAAATGGATAAAAAATGAAGAGTAAATTTCATTAAAAAGGAAACTTACTCTTCATTTAAATTCAAAGTGAGATATTTGTTGAATACCTTTAAGTAGTGGTATGACTTGTTACCATTTCCAGTTGTCTTTACTCTTTTCTACGTCTTTTTCTATGTCGGAAGGAAGATTAGGGAAAAAATCAATATCCGTATTAGCTTCTAACTCGTCTATGGTAACCTCATATTTAGAAAAGGGTTCTTTACTATTATAAGATTTATGCTCAAACCAATATCCTATGGCAGAGTATTTTCCATCTTTAAGGGATAACAGTGCCATAAAATAGTATTTGGGAACAGCTATATTATGAGAGCCATCAGATATATATTTTAGTATCTGGTCATCCCTAATTGTTCCCCCTTTTACTACATATAATGTATCTTTTGAATTAGTAATGCTATAGCCTTTACTTTGAACTTGTCTTTCTAAATTTAGCCAAATACCTCCGTTGAATCCATCTTGAATTTGTGGACTCATATTTGACATATAGAATGTTTTCTTGTTGGCTGCTACTGAATATTGTCTGTCTTCAGAGGCGATTAAATGTCCTCTACTGTAGCTAGAACCAGAAAAAGCTTTTTCTCCAAGTCTGTATGCTGGAGGTAATGAAAGATCTTCTGTGAAGCTCTCATGCCTTCCAACGTCTTTGTCAGAAGTGGCAGTGCTAAAAGTGCATGCGACCCAACGAGAATGCATTTTACTACAATCATACTCATAACTATAAGTAATAACCTCTTTGTTATTCTCTTTAGTGGTGTGCGTAATAAACTTATACATATTTCCGGAACGTAAAGCTGGAATTTCAATCCTGCCTGCATATCCCGAAGGCTTTTCAGGATCTGGGTCTGGATCCGGATTTGAGCTATTGCCAGCTAATTGTTTGAGTGTAAACTCTGCTTTTTCTTTCCCAGCTATGATTGTAATAATGACGTTCCGTTCAGCTCCGGTATTTGCTTTCATATATCCACTGATAGAGCCATTTCCATTGCCAGATGCTCTACTCAATGTACACCAAGTCTCACTGCTTGAAGCCTGCCATGTGCCGTCCGCTTTTACACGGATGATAAATCCGCCTCCATTTGCATTGATTTGCGTTTGGTCAATAGAGGCAATTCCTTGATTGGTATTGCCCGGATTGTCCGGAAGGTCAGGAGAATCCTGTTCACTACATGAGATTGCTGTGCTACAGGTTATGAACAGGATGAATAGTCTAAATAATGCTTTTGTCATTTCACTTCTTTGATTAGATAAATAATAGTAGGCAAGTGATCGCTATATCCGTTTAGCCATACACCACCTGCTTGCGTCCGTTTAGGATAACCTTTGTATTTCCCCTCTTTTTGGAACATAAAATCACGGCGGAAGATTTCATGTTTATAGAATTTCAGTGTACTGCGGTCAGTGCCCAATAAATTCCCGGTGAATACGATTTGATCGAATAAATTCCATTTGCCTTTGTACATCAGAGTTCCGTATCCTTTTTTCAAAGTATCCCACCAAGGATTGTACAAGTCTGTAGGTCCTACATCAGCAGGCTTACGTTTAGCTCCAAGTGCTACAGCCATACTTTTATCCATTGGGTCATCATTCATATCTCCCATAATGACAATTTTGGCTGCGGAGTCTTCCCTTAACAGTGAATCTTTGATAGCTCTAACCTGTTCTCCTGCGCGTTCACGTGCTGGAGAAGCGGCAGCTCTCGAAGGCCAGTGATTGACGATAAAGTGCATTTTCTCACCTGCGATATTGCCACTGGCAATCAGGAAGCCACGTGTCTTATGCACCGTATCATTGATATATACATAAGGTACGAGTTTACTATTTGTCAGTTCGAACAATTTGGGATTATAGAAGAAGGCACAGTCCACACCACGTTGGTCTTCTCCTTCGTAGTGAACATATTGGTAACCTCTGTCCGCTAAAGCCGGTTGCTTCAGTATGTCTTCCAGTACTCTGTAATTTTCGATTTCAGAAACGCCGATAATGGCGGGACCCATTGGTAACTTGTCGGTACTTAACATACTCAATATTTCCGACATGTTTTTCAGCTTAGCCTTATACTTCATCGTATTCCACTGATTAGTACCATTAGGAAGATACTCGTAGTCATTCTTGCCTTCATCATGAATGGTGTCAAACAAATTTTCCATATTGTAGAACGCTACACTGTAGAGGGCAAATTTCTTTTCTTGTCCGTAGGCCATGAGGACGAAAAGAGCGAGTACACCTAAAGTCATTAAGCTTTTTTTCATCTTTAAAATTGATTTTAAAAGTGGGTAATTTGTCATTTGTATGACAAATATCTAAAAAGAAAACGGAAAAACCACCCTTACTAGTTACTTTTTTTGCAAAAAACATTGTTATATATAAAATTCTTTGTTATTTTGCGTAATAGCTTATTTCTTTTATGTTGCAAAACGAAAGACCAATTAACATTAATATAAATTAAATTATGAAACAACGACTAGGGTTAGCGATCGTGCTATTTTGCTTAATGCCAGCACTTTTTGCGCAGCAAAAGGCAAAGCAAAACGCCCGTGAGGACAATGCTTCTTTCATGTTTACAGAATCACAATTGGATGAGGATGATGATGCAGCACAGAGCACATCTGCATTGGTCACTTCTAACAATGATGTTTATCTGTCAAATGTAGGTTATCTGTTTAGCCCAATGAGATTTCGTGTAAGGGGATATGATTCCCAGTATAGTGACATGTATATCAATGGGGTACAGTTTAATGATGCAGAAACAGGACGTTTCAGTTACGGATTAATAGGAGGATTGAACGATGCTACCCGTAATAAGGAGGGGATCGGTCCTTTTGAATTTAACAACTTTACTTTTGGCGCGATAGGAGGTGCCACCAATATCAATTTACGTGCCAGCCAATATGCGGCCGGCTCAAAACTAACACTGTCAGGTAGTAACCGCAACTACATTTTGCGTGGAATGTATACTTATTCTACAGGTCTGATGAACAATGGCTGGGCATTTACCGGATCATTGGGTTATCGCTGGGGTAATGAGGGAAATATTGAAGGAATCAAATATAATTCTTTTTCTTACTTCCTCGGTGCGGAGAAAGTATTTAATGATCGCCATAGTCTCTCTTTGGCAACTTGGGGAACACCGACAGAGAGAGGACAGCAAATGGCGGCAACCGAAGAAGCTTATTATTTAGCGAACAGTCATTATTATAATCCGAACTGGGGATATCAGAATGGAGAAAAACGAAATGCACGTATTGTACGTCAGTTCGAACCATCGGCTATTGCTTCATGGAATTTCACTATTGATGATAATAAGAAATTAGTGACAAGTGCCGGATTCAAATATTCCAACTATGGGAAAAGTGCTCTAGGTTGGAATGGTAATGCGGCCGATCCACGCCCGGATTATTATAAAAAGTTGCCTAGCTCAATCTTTGATGTATGGGAATCTGTTCCTACTGCCGATGAATTGCAGCAGTTTAATGAAGTCACAGATAATTGGAAAAATAATAAAGCTTATCGTCAGTTAGATTGGGATGCTCTTTATTTTGCCAATAAACAGGCGAATGCATTAGGTAAAGAGACACTTTATTATGTAGAAGAACGTCATGATGACCAGTTGGCATTCAACCTTAGTTCTGTATTCAACCATCAATGGAATGAACGTAACAGCTATGTTGCGGGAGTTGCCGTGAATACAACGAAAGGTATGCATTATAAAAAAATGAAGGATTTGCTGGGCGGACAGCTTTATACTGACGTCGACAAATTTGCGGTACGCGATCATGGAGCTAGTTCCAGTATGGTGCAAAATGACCTTGATAATCCTAACCGTCGTATTGGTGAAGGTGATAAATTTGGTTATAATTATAACATCTATGTGAATAAGCAAAGTGCATGGGTACGTTATCAGGGCAACAATGGCGGATCATTAAACTATTTCGCTTCCGGTAAAATAGGATCTACACAAATGTTCCGTGACGGACTGATGAGAAACGGACGTGCTCCGTTGAAATCACTTGGCAGCAGCGGTACGGCGAAGTTCCTTGAAGGAGGTATAAAAGCCGGTATGAATTGGGCTATCAATGGTAACCATTCTTTCACGCTGAATGCCGGATATGAAGAACGTGCACCACTGGCTTATAACTCCTTTATCGCTCCTCGTATTAAGAACGACTTTGTGAGAGACTTGAAAACAGAGCGCATCATTGGTGGTGATTTGACTTATAACTTCAACACTCCATGGGTGATGGGACGTTTGACTGGTTATTATACTCGCTTCCAGAATCAGGTAGAAATGGATGCTTTTTATAATGATAGCGAAGCACGTTTCACTTATCTTTCTATGAATGGCATTGAAAAGGAACATTGGGGAATAGAAGCAGCGGCTACCTTTAAGTTGACAAGCGAACTTTCATTGACGGCTATCGGTACTTGGAGTGAAGCTAAATACACCAATAATCCGGATGCTGTATTGACATATGAAAGTGAGAATGAGTCAAACCTCGATCGTGTTTATGCTAAAGGTATGCGTGCTAATGGTACTCCGCTTTCGGCTTATAGCCTTGCTTTGGATTATAACGTAAAAGGTTGGTTCTTCAATTTGACCGGAAACTATTATGATCGTGTATATATCGATTTCTCAAGCTATCGTCGTCTTGGCAGCGTATTGGATAAAAATGGTGCCGGTGTAGATGCTAATGGAAATCCGGTTCTCCATGTACCGGGTCAGGAGAAACTGGATGGTGGATTTATGTTGGATGCTTCCATCGGAAAATACATTCGTTTACGCAATGGAAAGAGCATTAGCCTTAATTTGAGTTTGACTAATATCTTGAACAATACAGATTTGCGTACAGGTGGTTTCGAACAGAACCGTGATGATAATTACAAAGACGGTGACGCACGTGTTTACAAGTTTTCTAAGAACTCTAAGTATTTCTACGCATTCCCGTTCAACGCTTTCTTGAACATTGGTTATAGATTTTAAGAATGTGTAGTTATCAATCCAAAACAATAAGAAAGGAAGAAACAATTATGAAGAAATTACTATCTATATTATGTACCGGATTGCTGCTATGTGGCGCAGGTCTCACTTCCTGTGAGAACTATGATGATCCGGTGACGGGAAATGCTTATGGCAATAATTCAATCCCGGAAGGACGCACCATTTCAATAGCTGCGCTGAAAGAGAAATACAATGATTTCATTGATACGAGTACTGATACGTATACTACTATTGAGGATGAGACACGTATTGAAGGTGTAATAATTGGAGATGATGAAAGTGGAAACATCTACAAACAGCTTGTCGTTGGTGATGAAACAGGTGCTATTATTGTAGGAGTTAATAATTCCGGATTATATGCCTTTTGTCCGGTAGGTCAAAAAGTCGTAATTGACTGTAAGGGATTGCAAATCGGTAGTTACCGTAAGCTTGCACAAATCGGTTCAATTTATGAAGGTAAAGTGGGACGTATGCCCGAATATGTATGGAAACAGCATGTACGTTTGATTAATGAACCGAAGTTGTTTTATGATGAATTGAGACCTTTAGAAATCTCTACGGCTGCAGAATTGACCGCTGTGGATATGAAGCAGGCGCCATTGCTTGTTACATTAAAAAATGTAAGTTTCCCGGATGCAAATGGTACTACAACTTATGCAGCAGAGGAAGATGTAGCCAATCCAAATCTTTCTTTTGTAGAACGCAATATCAACTATGCTGATGGTACTAAGTCTGCGGCTGTGGCACATACCAGTATCTATGCTAACTTTTCAAAAGATATTCTTCCGCAAGGTACTTTAAATGTGACAGGTATACTGACCCGATATAACAATGCTTGGCAATTGATTATTCGTACTGGCAGTGATGTAAAACGCAATAAATAATTCAAATAACAATATACGATTATGAAAAAGATTCTAAATGCTTTATTCTTGACACTGCTTGCAGTGTTCACATTTAGTTCATGTAGTGATGTACCGGCTCCTTATGATATATTGGGAGAGGGTGATGTTCCGGGGCTGACGGGTGATGGTTCTAAAGATAATCCATATACTGTATCAGATTTAAAGGCTAAGGCCGATGGTACTACTGTAGCTTGGGTACAAGCATATATTGTAGCAGGTATTAAGTCTTCTACCGATATGTCCATAAGTTCTGAAAATGATGTTGTTTTTGGAACACAACCCACAGGTGTGAAAGCTACTGCATTCCTGATTGCAGATGACCGTGGAGAAAGCGATTATAAGAATTGTTCAGCGGTTAATTTAAGTGGTAAAACTGCTGGCTGTTCTGAAGTTAAGGCAGCTTTAAATTTAGTTGATAATGCAACAACTCCTCTTCCTCGTTTAGTGACTTTGAAAGGAACCTTAATGAAAAATACATGGGGATTACCGGGATTGAAAGAAGTTACAACTGCGATATTGGAAGATGGCACTATTATTGGTGAAGGGGGAGATGAGCCTACGCCTCCGGTTGGCGGAGTTACATTCTTTGAAGAATCATTTGCTTCAGATAAAGGTACATTTACTATTGAAGATAAGACACGTCCTACTCAAGTAAGCGAAATCTGGAAATGGGAGTCTTATACACCGGAAGGTGGCACAGCCAGTACATATATGAAAGCTAGTGCCTATATCTCTGCAACAGAAAAAGAAGCATCAGAAAGCTGGTTGATATCTCCTGTTGTAAATCTGACAAAAGCGACCAAAGCTTCATTGACATTTGAACATGCTCATAAATTCTGTGGTGATCCTGCAAAAGAGTTGACTATATGGGTGAAGGAAAGTACTGCTTCTGATTGGACTCAAGCTACTATACCAACTTATGGAACTAATCAGGATTGGAAATTTGTTTCTTCTGGTAATATTGATCTTGCTAGCTATATAGGTAAAAATGTTCAATTTGCTTTCAAATATATAAGTACTACTTCTAATGTAGGTACATGGGAAGTGAAGAATGTGAAGATTGTTGGAGAAGGTGAAGGTGGTGGTGAGCAGCCAACACCTCCCGGTGAAGAGGGTACTAAAGTCTTTGTGGAGACTTTTGGTACAGTTACTGCTAATACAAATGTAGAAGGTTATACAGGCTGGAGTAATTCAGACTTTACTTTTAGTGTAAATAATACAAAGGTGAATCTTCGTACTATTCTTCATAAAACAGAAGCAAATAAGACGGAATCGACAGCAAAAATTAGTCATATTTGGTTCCCGAACGCAGGTGATAATACGTTTACGATTTCTAATATTAATGCGGCAGGCTATAATAAGTTTGTTTTGTATTATGAGGAAGCTGCAAATACGTACGATGTCGGTTCTTCGATTGATCTGAATGTGTTGAAAATAAAATTCAATGGTACGGAAGTAGTAGCTGATAGTAAGATTGTAACTGCAACGGTGAAGGCTGCCGATGCTAATATATTTTACGAAATGCAGGTAGAACTAGATGTAGAGGGAACTGCAAATTCTACATTAGAGTTCTCTGCTTTAGCCGCTGATAATACTTTAGGATTGCGTTTAGCTAACATTAGACTGTATGCTGTAGGGGAAGGTGGAGGAACAGAACCTGAACCTACAGGAAATCTATTGACTAATTCTGGATTTGAAAATTGGACAGCTGATACTCCTGATGATTGGGCGAGAGTTTCAGTGACTTCTGCCAATACATGGGAAAAGAGCACTGATGCGTATAATAATAGTAGTTATTCTATTTTAATTAAAGGAAATAATTCGAATAATCGTTTTGGTGCAAAGGAAGTACAGTTAGAAGTTGGAAAATATACTATTGATGTATATGCTAAGATTGCCGATAGTGTTTCTAGTGGAGCAAAACTTAAAACGGGAATCGTGCCTATTAACGAAGTAGGTTCTCCTGGTACATATAATTATGGTGAGACAACTCAGACTGCATTTGAACCAACTGATAGTTGGGCGGTTTATACAAACACAATAGAGGTAAAGGCTGCTGGTTTATATTCTGTGTTTTTAGTAAACGCTAAAAGTGGCTCAAATAAAAATGTGTTGCTTGATGATGTGACTCTTAGAAAGGCTGTGGAATAATATTGAATTTGAGTTTTAAATAAAAATTATAAAAGCTGTCGTTCTCTTCAGAAAGACAGCTTTTATAATAAAAGAATATAATATGTTATATACAAAAAAAATATGGATTGGGTTGAGCCTGTTATGTATAAGCTTCTGTGCTTGTGATAAAGACGAGAATAACAACTCCAATAATTTTGCCACCGGCATCGTAGAACTCCCTGCTCTTCGCAATGGTGTAAACGATGTGTTTGTAACACACTACACCACATTCAATGGGCAGAAAGTAACTTCTTTCAGTATGGAATACGATAAGAGTAAGAAACATTCCCGTTGGATTGCCTTTCGATTTGACAATCAAACAAAGCAACAAAATGTATCACGTAGTGATGAGCCTTTTGATGCAGATCCTGCTATCGGTTCACAATACCAACGTGTGCAAGCAGATTTTGGAAAACAAGGTTATGATAGAGGGCATCTTTGTGCCTCTGCCGACAGGCTTTATTCACGTGAGGTGAATGAACAGACCTTCTATTACACGAACATGAGTCCTCAACGGAATAAATTTAATACAGGTATATGGTTGACTTTGGAGGGACAGGTGCAATCATGGGGACGTAGCTGTACATCTTCAGATACTTTATATGTGGTAAAAGGAGGAACGATTGATAAGGAAGATCAGATCAGAGGATATATTAGTAACGACCGTAGCAAGCCCATTCCTAGATATTATTATATGGCTTTGTTGTTTAAAAAAGGAGATTCATTCAAAGCGATCGCTTTTTGGATGGAGCATACCGACTCTCCGAAATCAACAAAGTTAGTTGACTATGCATTATCAATAGACGAACTGGAAGAAAAGACAGGAATCGATTTCTTCCCGAGTCTGAATGATAATTTAGAAAATGCGCTTGAGGCTACGTATTCAACAAAAGCGTGGCCGGGATTGGAATAAGATCACCACGTTAATAATAACAGACTCTTTGTCAAGGCAGGGTATACTTCAGGAATCTACCACCCATTTTTCGATATTACGGGTTTTCTCACTGAAGTTAATCCCTATCTTGAATAGTTTCCGTCCATCCGCTTCGAAAGGCAGCGCATAGTGTTTGTCATTAATTTGCTGTAAAGCCTCTTCTGCTGTTCCGTTTAGCTTGAATTCCATAATATAAATGAATTTGTCTGTTTGCAGAATGAGATCTACGCGTCCGTTATTGGTGTGGTATTCCACTTTGGTATAGAAACCAACCAATTTGAAAACAATGAAAAGCACGTTCTCATAATGTAATTCCTGATCTCGGATAACTTCGTAAGTCGTATCGGCGAAGAAACTCTGAAGGCGGCGGAAGAAAGAATCGTAGTCTCCGGAACGCACTTCATGGACAAACTTTTGAATCTCAAACGGGGATTCTACCTTATTCACATTCGCATAAAAAGGAAGTAGAAAACGAATAAATCCTTCTTCCACTTCACGATTGGGGAAACCTAAACGATATATCCCAAATTCTTCATCATACCCTTTGATAGTGAGATATCCGCTTTGGTAAATCACCGGGATCGGGTTGGTTGATTCGGAGTCGATGCTGTTCAATACTTGCACGTCGGTTTCTTCGTGTGCCATCTGTTCCAGATCATAATGATGCTTTTTCAGTAATTTCACCAGATAGGTAGGTGTCCCCGTTTCAAACCAATAACTGCCGAACTCTTTACGCTTAAATGCATTGAGCAGGCTGAACGGATTGTACATGCCGATAGAATTATGCGTAAAGTGATAACCGTCATAACATTCTTTTAACTCTGTACATATCTTGTCATATGTTGTTCCTCGTGCATCGGCGAATTCATGAAGTTCCGCTTCCAGATTTTCGTGAATTTCCCGTTCGCTGACACCGCAAATTTCTATATACTCGTTCCACATTGAGATGTCATCCAAATTATTCAAGTCGCTAAACACACTGACTTTGCCGAACTTTGTAACGCCGGTCAAGAACGCGAACTTTATATAGCCATCCATTGTTTTGAGTGCCCCATAGAAAGGTTTTAAGGTATTCCGGAATTGTTTTTGCAACTCTTCGTTGCCGATAGCTTGTAACATGGGTTTGTCGTATTCATCTACCAAAATAACTACCCGCTGCCCTGTCAGCTTGCAGGCGCGTTCTATGATGCCGGCAAAACGCAAGGAAAATGAGCGTTCGGATGGCTCGGCACCATAAAGCTTTTCCCATGCAGTCAACGATTTTTCGAGTATATTATCCAGACTTTCCGGTACATCATATTTTTCGATATTAAGGTCTAGGTGTAATATCGGATATTTAATCCAGTCTTTTTCCAGCCTTTCTATAGCTAGTCCAGCAAACAGTTCCTTTTTTCCTTGAAAATAGGCTTCCATCGTAGAGATGAGCAGGCTCTTCCCAAAGCGGCGTGGGCGGCTTAAGAAATAGTAACTACCGGTTTTTACCATTTGATACATCAATGCCGTTTTATCAATATAGAAATAACCATCATTACGAATCTTTTCGAAATTCTGTATGCCGATGGGATAAATTTTAGTGCTCATATACTCCGGTTTTATAAATCAATTACACAAAGGTAATAAATTTCCGGGTACTTCATTGCTTTTAAAAAGAGGAAAGTATAAGTATAGTTGCTTTTAACTGAATGAAGTGTAGAAAACAGTACGTACTGTTTGAAGTCTATATTTTAATGCCTAAATTTGTCTACATTTCAATTTTATAAGGATAGGCATTATGGATACTACTTTCAGAATATACCCGATAGGAATACAGAATTTTGAGCAGTTTTGCAATAATAACAACGTCTATGTAGATAAGACGGAGTTGGTTTATCGTTTGGCTAATACCAATAAGGCTTATTTTTTGACTCGTCCCCGTCGTTTCGGAAAAAGTTTGTTGGTATCCACTCTTCATGCTTATTTTCGGGGAAAGAAGGAATTGTTTCAAGGTTTGGCAATGGAGCGTTTGGAGAAAGAGTGGAATGTCTTCCGGTGTTGCACCTTGATTTCAGTATGACAAAGTACACAGCACTTTCCGACCTCTTGGGACAGTTGAATCTGAACTTATACGATTGGGAAAACTCTATGGAAAGGAAGAAATAGAAGGTACGCCCGCGGAACGTTTCCGGGGAGTGATTCGTCGTGCTTATGAACAGACGGGCAAACCGGTAGTAGTACTTATTGACGAATACGATGCTCCTTTATTAGACAGTAACCATTTGCCGGAACTACAAAATGAACTTCGAGAAGAAATGCGGAAATTCTTCAGTCCCTTGAAAGCGCAAGGAGCACATTACACGCGTTTGGTTGCAGGTGGCAGATGTTTTTATGTTTTTCAACTTTATAGAGGAAGGATTACGCATCAAAATTAGGGTCACAACCGTAAGTCATAAACCCAATTCACCTCTGTGTCCTCCGTGTCCTCTGTGGTGAAAAGAATCAAAACTGCATAGAAACGAGTTAAACGTTGCGCTAATGAATGGGTCAAGGGTGAGGGGTGGTGAGGGTAGATTTATAACTTTC